>NZ_JBJGEJ010000009.1:0-180110 GCF_045062345.1 Pseudomonas sp. 2024-210
ACAGCGCGGTGTCAATGTAGCCGCTGCCAAGGCACGAAGGCTGCGATCGAGCGCGAAGCGGTCGCAAACGATGCCACCTCGCAGCGCCAGGTTTTACGACGGCTCTGCCGCCGATCGCAGCCTTCGTTCCTCGTCAGCGGCTACAGGGCCCGCGCAAAACCTGTCTTCGAGGCTGCCAGCATCGCCTTGAGCAAGACCGCACACCCCGCCGCCAGATCCTTGGGGTCGGCATTTTCGATTTCGTTGTGGCTGATGCCACCTTCACACGGCACAAATATCATCCCCGCCGGGCCCAGCTCGGCCAAAAAGATGGCGTCATGCCCTGCGCCGCTGACGATGTCCATGTTAGACAAACCCAGTTCATTGGCCGCATCGCGCACGGCATTGACGCAATCGTCGTTGAAGTACAGCGGTGGAAAATCAGCCGTCGGGGTCAGGTCAAAGCTCAGGCCATGTTGCTCGCAGGTGGCTTCGATGACCTGACGCACTTGAGCAATCATCGCGTCAAGGCGCTCGGGGATCAGATGACGAAAGTCGAGGGTCATGCGCACTTCGCCGGGAATGACGTTGCGCGAGCCGGGATAAGCCTGCAGGCAGCCGACCGTCCCGCACGCATGCGGTTGATGGCCTAGCGCAGCCTGGTTGACGGCCGCGACCACTGCCGCCGCGCCGACCAGCGCATCTTTGCGCAGGTGCATAGGCGTTGGCCCTGCGTGTGCTTCCACACCGCGCAGGTTGAGGTCGAACCATTTCTGGCCCAAGGCACCGAGCACCACGCCGATGGTTTTGCGTTCATCTTCGAGGATCGGACCTTGCTCGATATGCGCCTCAAAATAGGCACCGACCGGGTGCCCGTTGACGGTTCGACTGCCTGCGTAACCGATGGCATTCAGTGCCTCACCGACGGTCACGCCGTCGGCATCGGTTTTGGCCAGTGTTTCTTCCAGCGTAAATTTATCGGCAAACACCCCGGAGCCCATCATGCAGGGGGCAAATCGCGAGCCTTCTTCGTTGGTCCACACCACGACTTCCAGCGGTGCTTCAGTCTGAATATTCAAGTCATTAAGGCTGCGCAGCACTTCAACCCCCGCCAGCACCCCATAGCAGCCGTCAAACTTGCCGCCCGTGGGTTGGGTGTCGATGTGGCTGCCGGTCATCACGGGCGGCAAGTCGGGATTGGTACCCGGCCGCCGGGCAAAAATATTACCCACCGCATCGACGCTGACGGTACACCCCGCCTCTTCGCACCAGCGCACAAACAGGTCTCGGGCCTGGCGGTCGAGGTCGGTAAGGGCCAGGCGACAGACGCCGCCTTTGACCGTGGCACCCAGTTGCGCCAATTCCATCAATGAGGCCCACAGGCGCTCGCCGTTGATGGTTGCTTTGCGATGCTGCTGAAGGTCGTGTGCTGCGTTCATGGTGGTTTCCTCAGGCAGTTTTTATTGAGTGTTTCAAGCTTTAAATAGCGCCTTTGACGGCCGCCGTCTGTGGGCTGCTCAGGCGGAACAAAGCGTAATAAATGGCAGCACCCAGCAGTGAGCCGGTAAACCAGCCGAAATCGTAGAACCAACTGAATGAACTGCTACCCAGCGACATCAGCGTCAGGGCAACGGGCACACCGAAGGCAATAAAACCGTTCCAGTTCCAGGCGGGGTACACGCCATCGACATAAAGCCCGGCCAGGTCAAGCCGTTGCTGGCGGACGATAAAGTAGTCCACGACCATGATCCCGGCGATGGGCCCCAGCAGGCTGGAGTAGCCCAGCAACCAGTTGGAATACACGGTTTCGAGGCTGACATCCGAAACCAGCAGGCCCAGTTTTTTCAATAATTCGTGGGCCATCAGGGCCAGCCCGACCAGACCGGTCAATATCACGGCTTTGGTGCGGTTGATCAGCTTGGGTGCAATGTTCTGGAAGTCATTGGTCGGTGAAACAATAATGGCCGCGGTATTGGTCGACAACGTCGCGATGATGATCAAGGCCATCGCCAGGGCTACCCAGCCCGGACTCTGGATGTGGCCGATCAGACTCACCGGGTCTGACACCGTCACGCCCACCAATTTTTCGGAGGCGGCGGTCAACACCACACCCAACGCCGCAAACAGGAACATGGTCAGGGGCAAGCCCAAGATCTGCCCCAGAATCTGGTCTTTCTGGCTTTTGGCGTAACGACTGAAATCCGGAATGTTCAGCGACAAGGTCGCCCAAAAGCCGACCATGGCGGTCAGGCCTGCAAAGAAATAGCCATACACACTGGCTCCTTCAGGGCGCTTGGGTGGTTGAGCCAGCAATTCGGTCATCGACACGTTAGGCAATGCCCAGACCAGCAAACCGATACCCACCAGGACCAGCAAAGGTGCCGACAGGGTTTCGAGCCATTTGATCGACTCGGCACCGCGCAACACGACCCAAAGATTGAGCGCCCAAAAAATCATGAAGCCGATCACCTCACCCGTACCGCCCAGACTTTTCCAGCCCTCGAATACCGATCCCAGAAACAGATGAATGGCCAATCCGCCAAATAACGTCTGAATGCCGAACCAGCCACACGCCACCAACGCCCGAATCAGGCAGGGCACATTGGAGCCGATAATGCCGAACGAAGAACGGAGTAATACGGGAAAGGGAATGCCGTATTTAGTACCGGGAAAAGCATTAAGTGTCAGGGGAATCAGAACAACGATATTGGCAAACAAGATGGCCAGCAGTGCCTCGCCCACACTTAACCCGAAGTAAGCCGTCAATACGCCGCCCAATGTATAGGTGGGCACACAAATCGACATGCCCACCCATAACGCGGTGATATGCCATTTGTTCCAGGTGCGCTCATGAACTTTAGTGGGCGCCATGTCGTGGTTATAGCGAGGACTTTCAAGAACTTCAGGGCCAGCGTCCAACTCGTACAAACCGTCCCGTTCGGTGACGTGTGATCTGCTCGATTGCATGCTCGTTCACTCTCTTTTTTTATGTTCTTCAAGCCCTGCGCTTTAACGCAATGCGGCTCACTTGGCTGACACGGTTGATCCGGTAGTGCCAACCACAATCAAGAACTGTGCCGACTTACCTAGTCCTTGCGATATTCCACGGCTCAACGGTGCAACTGCCTGGTTTAACAGCTAATAAGCATTTGCCGAAATAGCACTCATTCTTGTTAAGCGCAGGGTGTTACCCCCGTGGAAAAAATCCATATAACAAAACGAAACAAGTCGGTGCACGCTTAATTATTTTAAGTGCTTATCAGGTTCGACTTTAGGCACCTCAAACGCCTGATTTCACGTAAGAAACTTCGCTTATATTTGAATCCTGTCAAGTGCGTCAAAATGGTGAGCGCATGCACCATTTTGGTTATTTATAAAATAAATACTTATAAAACAATGAGTTAGGTCATTTATAAAACATTAAAAATAAAGTTTGATCATTTCTTAATAACCCACTAGATTTCATTCCTGACACCAGTGACAGGAATCACGACTGCACCGTGCTGGTAATAACAACACTTAGAACCGGCACTTAGTCGGTCTGCCTGCGAGGAACTCCGTATGTCACTGTTAATCCGTGGCGCTACGCTTGTGACCCATGATGAAAGTTATTGCGCTGATGTTTATTGCGCCGACGGTCTAGTCCGCGCCATTGGAACCGATCTTGATGTTCCGGCCGGGTGTGAAGTTCTTGATGGCAGTGGTCAATATTTACTTCCCGGCGGTATTGATCCACACACTCACATGCAACTTCCGTTTATGGGCACGGTGGCCAGCGAGGACTTTTTCACGGGCACGGCGGCCGGTCTGGCAGGCGGCACCACCTCCATTATTGATTTTGTGATTCCCAATCCGCAGCAATCTTTGCTGGAGGCTTTTCATCAGTGGCGGGGCTGGGCTGAGAAGTCAGCCTCGGACTACGGTTTTCACGTCGCAATCACCTGGTGGAGTGAACAGGTTCGCGAAGAAATGGCCGAGTTGGTCAGCCATCACGGCATCAACAGTTTCAAACATTTCATGGCGTATAAAAACGCCATCATGGCCGCCGATGATACGTTAGTGGCCAGCTTCGAACGCTGTTTGGAACTGGGCGCGGTGCCCACGGTGCATGCTGAAAATGGCGAGCTGGTGTATCACTTGCAACGCAAGTTGCTGGCTCAAGGCATGACCGGCCCTGAAGCGCATCCGCTGTCGCGCCCTTCGCAGGTGGAAGGTGAAGCCGCCAGCCGGGCGATCCGCATTGCACAGACCATCGGCACTCCCTTGTATCTGGTGCATGTATCGACCCGTGAAGCGCTGGACGAAATCACCTACGCCCGCCGTCAGGGCCAACCTGTGTATGGCGAAGTGCTTGCGGGGCATTTGCTCTTAGATGAAAGCGTGTACCAGCACCCAGACTGGCAGACCGCAGCCGGCTACGTGATGAGCCCGCCCTTCCGCCCGCGCGGCCATCAAGAGGCGCTTTGGCAGGGTTTGCAATCGGGCAACCTGCATACCACGGCCACCGATCATTGCTGCTTTTGCGCCGAGCAAAAGGCAGCCGGGCGCGATAATTTCAGCCTGATCCCCAACGGCACAGCGGGGATTGAAGACCGCATGGCAGTGCTGTGGGATGAGGGGGTGAACACGGGCCGCCTGTCGATGCAGGAGTTTGTCGCACTGACATCCACTAACACCGCCAAGATTTTCAATATGTACCCGCGTAAAGGTTCGATCCGGGTCGGCGCCGATGCCGATTTGGTGCTGTGGGACCCAGCGGGTACTCGCACCATTTCAGCGAAAACCCACCATCAAAAAGTCGATTTCAACATTTTTGAAGGCAAAACCGTGCGCGGTGTTCCGAGCCACACCATCAGCCAGGGTCGAGTGGTATGGGCCGATGGCGATTTACGAGCAGAACGTGGTGCGGGTCGTTATATCGAACGTCCGGCCTACCCGGCGGTGTTCGACCAACTGAAAAAACGCGCAGAGCAGCACCCTCCCGTGGCGGTTAAACGCTAAGTCAATAAAAACCACTGTCCGAAAGAGGCAGAAGCTTCCCACAACCGTGAGGCACTCACCGTGATCAAATCCCTGAATCATTTGCCGCATCCCCATCAAGATGCGTTGGTATTGGCCAGTCAGTTCACTGATCTGGCGCCGCCGTTGACCGCCCGACAGGCCGTACTGGAAAGCTCGCGCTGCTTGTATTGCTACGACGCGCCCTGCGTCAACGCATGCCCCAGCGACATTGATATTCCATCGTTTATTCGCAATATCCAGCAAGAAAACGTGCAAGGCGCAGCGCATAAAATTCTTTCGGCCAATATTCTGGGCGGCAGTTGTGCCCGCGTGTGCCCCACTGAAGTCCTGTGCCAGCAAGCCTGCGTACGCAATAACGAGCAAGAGTGCGCACCGGTATTGATCGGTTTGTTGCAGCGTTATGCCGTCGACCACGCCCAGTTCAGCGAACATCCCTTTAAACGGGCGCAGCCGACTGGCAAGCGTATCGCCGTGGTGGGTGCAGGGCCTGCCGGGCTGGCCTGCGCTCATCGACTGGCGCTGCATGGTCATGAAGTGGTGATTTTCGAAGCTCGGGAGAAAGCGGGCGGGCTCAATGAATACGGGATCGCCAAATACAAATTGGTGGACGACTTTGCCCAGCAGGAAGTGGACTTTGTTCTGGAAGTTGGCGGAATCGAAGTGCGCCACGGTCAGCGCTTGGGTGACAACCTCAGCCTCAGCGAGCTGCATCAACGCTTCGACTCGGTCTTTTTGGGCATTGGCTTGGCAGCCAGCCGTCAGTTGGGCCTGCCCCACGAAGACGCACCCGGCCTGTTGGCCGCGACCGATTACATCCGCGAATTACGTCAGAGTGATGACTTGACCCAATTACCACTGGCCGAGCGCTGCATCGTGCTGGGTGCCGGTAACACGGCCATCGACATGGCCGTTCAAATGGCCCGCCTGGGTGCGCGGGAAGTGAATTTGGTGTATCGCCGCGGGCTGGCGGACATGGGGGCTACCGGTCATGAACAAGACATCGCCAAAGATAATCAGGTGCGATTGATGACCTGGGCGCAGCCCGACGAGGTGTTACTGGATGAGCACGGGCAAGTCCGTGGCATGCGCTTTGCCCGTACCCGACTTGAAAACGGGCGGCTACAGCCAACCGGCGAAACCTTCGAACTGGCTGCCGACGCGGTGTTCAAGGCCATCGGCCAGGCATTTGACGAAACGGCGCTGAGTGATCCACTGGCAAGCTCACTCAATCGGATCGGCGACCGCATCGAGGTCGACGAGCAATTGCGCACCAGCGTGGCCGGTGTGTACGCCGGTGGTGATTGCACATCGCTGGGTCAAGACCTGACCGTGCAGGCTGTACAACACGGCAAGCTTGCCGCTGAAGCCATTCATGCCCAACTCATGCTCAATCAGGAGGCTGCGTAAATGGCCGATCTATCGATTAACTTCGCCGGTATCAAAGCGCCCAACCCTTTCTGGCTGGCTTCTGCCCCGCCGACCGACAAAGCCTACAACGTGGTGCGTGCCTATGAGGCGGGCTGGGGCGGCGTGGTCTGGAAAACCCTGGGTGAAGACCCGGCAGCCGTCAACGTATCCTCACGTTATTCAGCACACTTCGGGCCTAACCGCGAAGTCATGGGCATCAACAACATTGAGCTGATTACCGACCGCTCGCTTGAAATCAACTTGCGCGAAATAACCCAGGTCAAAAAGGACTGGCCCGACCGCGCACTGATTGTGTCGCTGATGGTGCCGTGCGAAGAAGCGGCGTGGAAACACATTTTGCCGCTGGTTGAAGCCACGGGCGCTGATGGTATCGAACTGAACTTCGGTTGCCCTCACGGCATGCCCGAGCGCGGCATGGGCGCAGCCGTGGGCCAGGTACCCGAGTACGTCGAGATGGTCACGCGCTGGTGCAAAACCTACTGCTCGCTGCCGGTCATCGTCAAGCTGACGCCCAATATCACCGATGTGCGCCTCAGTGCGCGCGCGGCACACCGTGGCGGTGCCGATGCGGTGTCGCTGATCAACACCATCAACTCAATCACCAGTGTTGACCTTGAGCGCATGGTGGCGCTGCCGGTGGTGGGCACTCAAAGCACTCACGGCGGGTATTGCGGTTCGGCAGTCAAGCCGATTGCACTGAACATGGTGGCAGAAATCGCCCGTGATCCTTTGACCAAAGGCTTACCGATTTGCGGGATTGGTGGCATTGGCAGCTGGCGTGATGCGGCAGAATTCATCGCATTGGGCTGTGGGTCAGTGCAGGTGTGTACGGCCGCGATGCTTCACGGATTTCGCATTGTCGAAGAGATGAAAGACGGTTTATCACGCTGGATGGACAGCCAAGGCTATACCAGCCTGGATGATTTTTCCGGGCGAGCCGTGGGCAATACCACTGACTGGAAATACCTTGATATCAATTATCAGGTGATCGCCAAGATTGATCAGGACGCCTGTATCGGCTGCGGACGCTGCCATATTGCCTGCGAAGACACCTCGCACCAGGCCATTTCCAGTGTGAAGCTGGCGAACGGAACCCATCGCTATGAAGTGATCGACGATGAGTGCGTCGGTTGCAACTTGTGCCAGATCACCTGCCCCGTCGCTGATTGCATTGAGATGGTGCCTCACAACAATGGCTTGCCGTTTCTGGACTGGAACCACGACCCGCGCAACCCCTACCGCGTGGCATCCTGAGGGAGGGTGTAACGCACTGTAGTCGCTGACGAAGGCTGCGATCGAGCGCGAAGCGTTCGCAAAGTGGGGGCCCCTCGGTGTCTCTGGTTTTGCGACGTCTTCGCCGTCGATCGCAGCCTTCGTTCCTCGTCAGCAACGACGAAAATTCGCGCTCTCTCTCCACCCTTAGGGCTCCAGCCCGATACCTCGCAAAATCACGCTGGTCACTGTGTGCACAGCGCGCTCGTACTGAATGTCCGACAAGGGCTGATGGTCATTGAGGATATTCACTTGATGATCAAAGTCGGCGTAATGCTGGGTTGAAGCCCAGATCATGTACAACAAACTGGCCGGCTCTACCGCCAGAATTCGTTTATCGGCTACCCACTGGCGGATTTTCGCTTCTTTCATCTTGGCCCAGTCATACAGGCTGGCATCCAGCGTCTGGCCCAAAGACGGCGCACCATGAATGATTTCGTTGGCCCATACCTTCGAGCCATAGGGCCGTGTGCGCGAATGGTTCATTTTGGCCCGGATGTAGCTGCTGAGCACCAGACGTGGGTCATCGTAGGTTTCAAAACACAGTGCGTCCTGCTTCCACACGTCGAGCAAACCTAATAACACCGCGCTGTACAGCTCGGTCTTGGTGCTGAAGTAGTAATGCAGATTGGAACGCGGCAGTTGCACTTCAGCGGCAATGTCCGCCATTGCCGCACCCGCGAACCCCTTTTCAGCAAACACCTTCTCTGCGCCGATCAGGATTTTTTCAACATTGCTTCGACGAATCTGGATCTTGTGATTGCTCATTCCCTTAATGCCCTTAACGTCGTGCATCGTCGGCGAACACCCGGACAGATCCGCGAATAAATAAAACGTAAAAGCGCCAGCTTGCAGCTACGCTCACTCTGCATGTGGCGCTTTTGGTTTATTGGTTGCTGGCGGGCAATTCAATAATGTTGGTTTCAATGCCGTCCAGCTTAGGCTTTAGCTTCATCTTTTCCTGCGTCTCCAGGGCTTGAGCCTGGGTCGCGAACGGCCCGATCAGGAAATGCTTAACACCGTCATGTTCGTAAATATAGGGGGTGAAACCATGTTCCATGAGCCTGCCCGTGGTATCGGTGATGGTTGCGCGCTGGCCCTCAGTAATCTCCAATGCCCAGTGAGCAACAGGCGCCTGTGCTACCGTTGACTCCGAAGCTGCTTTAGCCGGCTGGATTTTATCGTTAGACTCCTGACCGCAAGCCGTCAAGGCCAATATTGCTGTCATCACGATGACTTTGCGCACTGCATTTCCCCTATCTGTTTGAGTGGGGCGATTTTATCACCGGGACAGTGCATTTGCTCTCCTTGAACAAATCCAATACGCCCTTATTAAAGGTCTGTACCAAGATATTCCCGCACTCAGGGAATTTAACCCTTGGCGAGGACGTCTGTAATGAGCGGCGCATTTATATCCACTTAGCAGTATTCTGTAGCCATGAACGAAGCCGCACCGTCTCAGAGACGTACCTTACAAAGCCATCAAGGAGAAAAAAATGCTGATACTCACCCGTAAAGTTGGTGAAAGCATAAACATCGGTGACGATATTACGATCACTATTTTAGGTGTCAGCGGGCAACAAGTCAGAATCGGCATCAATGCGCCGAAAGATGTGGCTGTCCACCGTGAAGAGATTTATCAACGCATCCAGGCTGGCTTGACTGCTACAGACAAGGTAGATCCGTCCTAAGCGTTCGAGGTATCAGCCCTCGAACCGAGTGTCAGGGCTGCTCAGCCAGCCCTCCTCTATTCACGCCCCTTCCCTCCCTGCAATGACATTCACTCGCCATTGTTACCAAAGCACTCGCAGAATCCTCCTCTCGACTTGACCGTTTTAAGGTTAGCGACCACGCTCTTTCCTCGCAGAAGGTCAAACAGTCCAGCGTGTGACTTACCTTCGTAAGCGTCAGCCCGACCTTGGGCTGGACCTGTACAGTCAAGGAATGAAAGACATGTCAGATTTAATCGTTGTGGGATTTCCAGATACTGAAACAGCCGACCGCGCCCTTACCAAACTCGCCTCGTTGGGCAAAGAACATTTGGTAGAACTTGAGGATGCCGTCATTGTTGTACGCAACGCAGAAGGCAAGGTTCATATCAAGCAAAGCGTTAATCTGAAAGCCTTGGGAGCAACCTCGGGCCTGGTTACAGGGGGCCTTTGGGGCGCGCTGGTCGGTCTGTTGTTTCTCAATCCTTTAGCCGGCTTCGTGATCGGCGGCGCGGCAGGGGCCGGAATGGGCGCCCTATCCGGTTCGATGGCCGATTACGGCATTGACGACGACTTCATCAAAAATCTCAGCGAAACCATTCCAAAAGACTCGTCCGCCCTGTTCGTTCTGTTGCGCAAGTTCCAACCCGAAAAAGTCCTTCAGGAACTTGAACAGTCAGACTTCAAAGGCAAGGTGCTGCGCACGTCCCTGTCGCCTGAGCAAGAAGAAAAGCTTCAGCAAGCCCTTTCAAAACATGCTGCTGCGGCACCTGTTACCACTACGATCTAAATATTGCCCCCCCCTTCGCGCCCTGCGCGCTTGATTCGGCTGCCCCCAGGGCAGTCGAATTCATTCAACTATTTATGTAATAAATTCAAATAGTTAACTTCTTGGTCGAAAAGCATTTTTACTGCTTACTGTGGCCGCTTGCTTTTGCACCCGCCAGAATCCTGCCCCTCATCTGTATGCAGATGACGTTGAGCAGGTCAGAGCATTCCCCATCCCCAGCAAGCGCACACAGAAAAGAGCACCGATAATGCTTAACTCACAAAAATATGCGAAACACTTGGCCTCACTTTTAGTATGCCTGGCAATCCCTTTCACGGCGGTTGCTGAAACGCGAATTTCAGGCCCTTTCATTCTCGAAAATAAATCCGAAGGCGCCCTTGAGCTCTATGGCGTGATTCAGGGCGAAAGTTATTTGGCCGAGATGTTACTGAATCCACACGCCGAGAATCCGAACAACCCTCACCGTTGGAACAATGAAGCCGAACTCATGGCTCAAACCAATCTTCAAGAGGTTGTGATGCCTGACGTTAACCAAAGCGGTTTGATCACCCGCAAAGACGCCCCCCAGCAATGCCTGGCAGATCTTTTAGGCGGCGGCATCGTCATGTGGGTCGATGATGAGGCGAGCTGCACTGTTTGGAAGAACGGAGGCGCAGGGCTGATTACTTCAGTCATTTCCGGGAAAAAGCCTCAGCTCACCTACCTTCCCTTCAACGCTTATCCCGGCAAGCTGATCACACACAACCCATCCTCAGTCGTGGTTGTGCGCACTGACCTTATGCAACCTGTCGCACCCTGATCAGTTCAACCGCACCGCCGTCCCCGTAGCGAACACCACCAGCATGCCGCCTCTGCCGGAAGGCATGCTGATTTCAAAGTTCAGCCCCACAATGGCGTCAGCTTGAAGATGCTGCGCCCTTTCGCGGATTTCATCCGTCACCTCAGCACGCGCCTCTTTCAATGCCCGCTCCAGGGTCTGAGAGCGCCCACCAAAAAAGTCCCGCACTCCAGTAAAAAAATCGCGCACGACATTAATGCCGTGAACGGACTCTGCACTGACGACCCCCAGATACTCGGTGATCTGGCGGCCTTCAATCCTGTTTGTCGTGGTAATAATCAATGGGGTGCCCCTTGGCGAATGCTCATTTTGAACCGAAGCTTATCTCAGACACTCACAGCTTTGTCGCGATCCGGCAACCGAACAGGTCGATACTGGCCTTATACGCCGGCAGTGTTACTGTAGGGAAAAACCGCAACCAGCCTCATCTGCGGCGACTATGCTGAAAGTGACAACAACCAAAGCCGTAAGAGTTGGGACCTCTCGCCCGGCACTAGCGAATCGCTGATAGGGATTAAACAGCTACGCCACGCCATTTTTCGATCCCGCTCACAGGAAGCCCACAATGGTTCAAAGACACGTCATCAATGCTTCGGTAAGCCCTAAGGGCAGCCTGGAAACTTTATCCCAACGTGAAGTTCAGCAACTGAGTGAGGTTGGCTCGGGCAGTAGCTACACGCTTTTTCGTCAATGTGTACTGGCCATTCTCAACACCGGCGCCCACGTCGATAACGCTAAAACCATTCTTGAGGCGTATCAGGATTTCGAAGTGCGGATTCACCAGCAAGACCGGGGGGTACGCCTTGAGCTGCTAAATGCCCCGGCCGATGCCTTTGTCGATGGCGAAATGATCGCCAGCACCCGCGAAATGTTGTTCAGCGCCCTGCGAGACATCGTGTACACACAAAGCGGTCTCGACAGCCCGCGCATCGACCTGAGCAGTTCGGCGGGCATCACTGACTATGTGTTTCACCTGCTGCGCAATGCCCGTACGTTGCGCCCCGGCGTCGAGCCCAAAATTGTGGTGTGCTGGGGCGGCCACTCGATCAATACCGAAGAATACAAGTACACCAAAAAAGTGGGCCACGAACTGGGCCTGCGCAGTCTGGATATCTGCACGGGTTGTGGGCCAGGCGTGATGAAAGGGCCGATGAAGGGCGCAACCATTTCCCACGCCAAGCAACGCCTCACAGGCGGGCGTTATCTGGGACTGACCGAGCCGGGCATCATCGCAGCCGAGGCGCCCAACCCCATCGTCAACGAACTGGTGATCCTGCCGGACATCGAAAAACGCCTGGAAGCGTTTGTACGTGTTGGCCACGGCGTCATCATCTTCCCGGGCGGCGCCGGAACCGCTGAAGAGTTCCTTTACCTGCTAGGGATTTTGATGCATCCGGACAACCGAGACGTGCCATTCCCGGTGATCCTGACAGGCCCCCGAGAAGCCGCACCGTACTTGCAACAGTTGCATGAGTTTGTCGGCGCCACGTTGGGCGAGACAGCCCAGCAGCACTACCAGATCATCATTGACAACCCGGCAGAAGTTGCCCGGCAAATGACCGCAGGCCTCAAAGCGGTTAAACAATTTCGCCGCGAACGCAATGATGCGTTTCACTTCAACTGGTTATTGAAAATCGATGAAGGGTTCCAGCGCCCTTTCGACCCGACTCACGCCAATATGGCGGACCTGCAATTGCGCAGTGACCTGCCGCCCCACGAACTGGCAGCTAATTTGCGCCGTGCATTCTCAGGAATTGTGGCCGGTAACGTGAAAGAAAAGGGTATTCACCTGATCGAGCAATATGGGCCTTATAACATCCACGGCGACACGGCCATCATGAAGCCACTGGATAAATTACTGCATGCATTCGTTGAACAACACCGTATGAAACTGCCCGGTGGCGCGGCCTATGTGCCGTGTTATCGCGTCGTCAGTTAACACGCGGTGACGAGGCTCGCTGAGCAAAAGCAGAGATTCTCTTTGCACCTGGCCTGGCGGGCCTTTCAATCAAACCCGACGTTACAAGACAAAACATCCAAGGCCTTCTCAAACACCGCCAAACGCTGTGCATGGCCATTAAGCCCACCATTGATCGCTCGCGTCAGCGCTTCGAAATCTTGACCGTCGGCGCAGGCATTAAGCTGGCGTGATGACCAGTACCACCCTGCAGACGCTACCGCGCCAGGCCATTGTTCCAAGAGTTGTGGGGTCGTTAACAATCGTTCGTCGCCAAACAGGCCGAGGCTGCATAGTTGATAGTTACTTTTACCGGTGATTTGAATCAAACCCCTGCCGCGATATAGCCAGCCCTCTCCTGAGGTTTCTGAACCATTGCCCAAACGATTGCTATAGACCCGATTGGCAATGGCCTCTGGTTGACGGTGCAGTTTTTGCGCATCGCTGTTGGGCAGCCTGCGCACACGCCCGCCGTCCATGACCGTGATGTATTGCCCGGCACTGTTGCGTTGCGCGAACCGTGTGCCCCACGTGGCGGCAAGGCCATCAGCGCTGTAGTTGAGGTTTTCAACCAGCGCTGTAAAACCGGCACTTTCATGACCCACCTGCGCTATAAAAGCCGCCAGGCGCCGGGGGGTATCAATCGTATTGGCGCGCGTGACAGCTTGCATGATGGGTAAATAAACATCTACAGACGCTGCACTTTTGGGGAATAACTGTATGAACACTTCACGGTTCAACATAAGGACCAACTCTTAATCAATGAAAAATTAAAAGTTAAGCACTCATGCTTTTTGACCCAAGGCAGGAATTAAGCCGGAGAACAAACCTACGCAATTAAGAGAGCTGTCTTACGTTCGCTCAGCGGCTAGAGGCCGGTTTCAACCCGGCGGAATCGTCGCCAACAAACCAATGCCAATGGTTAACACTAAAAAGCCGCCCAGAAACCATCCCATCTTGCCCATGTCATTTCCCCTGTTACACGTTCGTAAGAAAACAGGCGCAGAACATCAACTGATCCCATGTGAGCGTTGCTGTGTACTCGACGTTCTGGTCTGTCTCGAAAGGTTGTGAATCATTCTGCTCCGCTATCTGCACACATAACAGTCGCAGATAACACGAAAAAATACGGATCAGTTGATCGGCAAGATGAGATGTTCAGGCAGGACACTGCGCTGATAATCAGCCACCACTGTCTGGCTCAAGTTGACCACCGCTTCGTTCAGCTCCAGCCCGGCGCCCACCCGCCAACTGGCGTACACCGAAAAACCCGGTGCAGTTTCAATGGCCAAGGCACGCAACGCGCCACTGTGCAGTTCACGACTGACCAGTACCGGCGGCAAAGCGCCAATACCAAAGCCATCGGCGACCAGCTTGATCATCGCCGCCACTGAATTGATACAACTGATGCGCGGTGTGGCGATGCCGTGCTGATGCAAGAAGTTGAGCATGTCCTGATGCGGTCGCGAGTGCCTTGAAAACGTCAACAAACGTTCCTGACACAAGTCCGCAAGGCTGTCATAGGGCCTGTCCAACGCGCCATTTCGTGCCACCACCCAACTCAGCGGGTAGCGGGCCAATTGCACATTACGCACCCCGTCAGCCCTTAACAGGTCCGTCTGGAAGATCAAGTCCAGCTGGCCTTTGAGCAACTGTTCACTGAGGTTCAGCGCCGTGTCAGCCGTCAGTTCGACTTCGACCTGAGGATAGTCACGACTCAAGGCGCTGATCAGCTCACTCAGCCAGCTGTGAATCACGGTGTCCATCACCCCGATGCGCAACCGTCCGGTAAAGCTGTCCGCCTGCCCCAATGACTGGAGCAAGCGCTGTTGGGTGGCGAGCATTTCTTCGGCGTAACCCAGTACTTTATGGCCTTCGCGCGTCAGGTTCACGCCTCGGGAATCACGCAAGAACAATTGCACGCCCAGCTCGGTTTCAAGCACTGAAATGCGGCTCGAAATAGCCGCCTGGGTGCTTGAAAGCTTTTCTGCAGTGAGTCGGAAACTGCCAAGGCGGGCCACCCAGACGAATGTCAGTAGAAATCGCATATTCATGTAGGACATCCCACCCAGTTAAAACAGTGTGCCACTGTAAACGCTCACTGTGCCTTCAAGCCAGACCGCTTAAGTCGGTGATTGATAAAACTTTTTTGTTCGGCGGCGACAACTTTTTTTGACTGGACGCATCGCCCAAAGCCCCCAACCATGTGGGTCAGTCGCCATTCCATGAGCGTCCACAATAAAAAAACACGCTGAGTCCGGCAGCGTACCGATTTTGTGAAAGTGTGCCTGACCGCTTTCGCCTTGCTCACACCAGCCTGCCCTGGTGAGTCGCAATCAGCTAAGGGACCTTACCCTCATGCAAACCGTCGTAAATCTTTGGCCCTTGATCGGCGTGCTCGTCATCATCATGGGCTTTTTGCTGCGTTTCAATCCCCTGCTGGTGGTGAGTGCGGCAGCCATTGTCACCGGGCTTGCGGCCAACTTCCCGCTGGAAAAAATCATCAGCGAAATGGGGGAAGGGTTTCTGCAAACCCGGGCTTTGCAACTCATTCTGTTATTGCCTCTGGCGGTTATCGGCTTATTGGAACGCCACGGTCTGCGCCTGCACGCACAAAACTGGATCGCAGGCTTTCAACGGGCCACCGTGGGGCGGTTGTTGATCATGTACCTGTTTTTGCGGGAAACAACCGCTGCGGTAGGCCTGACCAGCCTGGGCGGACACCCGCAAATGGTGCGCCCGCTATTGGCCCCCATGGCCGAAGGCGCCGCCGAAAACAAGTACGGCAAACTGCCGCCCGCCGTTCGGCAAAAGGTACTGGCCATGTGCGCAGCCACGGACAATATCGGTTTGTTCTTTGGCGAAGATGTGTTTGTGGCCTTTGGGGCGATTGCCCTGATGCACACTTTTTTGCTGGGGTCGGGCCTCGATGTCGAACCGCTGCACATCGCGTTTTGGGGTATTCCCACGGCCATTTGTGCCTTTATCGTGCACGCACTGCGGCTCTATCGCTTTGACCTGATGCTGGCGCGCAGCCTGACCGACGTTGCCCAGGCTGACGACTCCAGGGAGCTGGCCCGATGATTGTTTCTATCCAGTATTTCTATTGGCTGGCCGGGGCGCTGTTGCTGATCACCGCCGGCATGATTGTGTCCGATCGCAACCATCCAAAGCGCTGGACCAGCGCACTGTTTTGGGCGTTGTTCTCAATGGTGTTTCTGATCGGAGATCGCTTGTCGCCCTTTGTGGTTGGGGTGGGCGTACTGGTGATGGCGGGTATTGCCGGCATTGGCGGTGTCGGCCGTGGCGCGCATGCCGAGCTGCCGGTCAAAGCGGCCCGCGCCAGCGCCGGGCGTCTGGGCCACCAGTTGTTTATCCCGGCATTGTCGATCCCGCTGATGACGGTTATCGGCACGGTGCTGCTCAAACATGTGCAGATCGGCGGCGTCCCCCTGCTCGATCCGAAGAACACCACCTTTGTGTCGTTAGGGCTGGGCTGTCTGGTCGCCTTGATACTGGCCTGTATCTTGACCCGCGATACGCCACTGCAAGGTTTGCGTGAATCCCGCCGCCTCACCGAAGCCCTGGGCTGGACCATGGTGCTCCCGCAAATGCTGGCCATGCTCGGCCTGCTGTTCAATGACGCCGGTGTCGGCACCGCGGTTGCTCACGTCACCACGGCGTACATCAACATGGACTATCGCTTGATCGCGGTGATGGTTTACGTGCTCGGCATGGCGCTGTTCACCATGATCATGGGCAACGGCTTTGCCGCCTTCCCGGTCATGACCGGTGGTGTCGGCGTACCGGTGCTGGTGGGGATTTATGGTGCCAACCCCGCCGTGATGGCCGCGATTGGCATGTTCTCCGGCTATTGCGGCACGCTGATGACGCCGATGGCGGCCAACTACAACATGGTGCCCGTCGCGCTGCTGGAACTGCCGGACAAGTACGCCGTGATCAAAGCGCAAATACCCACGGCGCTGGTGATGCTGGTGGTCAACATCGTACTGCTCTATCTGCTGATGTAAGGCCTGTCTACGCCAGGCCCGCCGGGTCAGAAGTGGTAAGCCACACCGGTGGTGACGTTAAAGGGATCGCCCACAAAGAAATTCGCCGAGTCCTGCCCTTTGGCGTCATAGGTGGTGTTAGCGGCCGTGGCGTAGCGTTGATTGGTCAGATTGCGGGCATCGACAAACACCTCCCACTTTTTGCTCGGCGCTTCATAGCCGATTTTGGCCCCCCACAGCACATAGGACGGGGCGCTCAGGGTGTTGGCGAAGTCCACGTAATAGCTGGACGCGGCGCGCGCATTGAGTTGCGCGTAGAAGCCCGAGGCCTGACGGTATTGCAGCTCGGCCTGGTACACCTGACGCGGCAGGCCCGGCAACTCATTGGCGCCGAATACCGGGTCGTTACGGTAGTGGAAATCGTTATAGGTATAGGCCTGACGTAACGCCAGGCTGTCGCCGTTCTGATTCTCCCAGAGCAAGGCGTTCAACCCTGCCTCGATGCCTTGGTGAATCGTAGCGCTGCCATTGGAGGTCGCGATCAGCTGATCTTCGGTTGCACTGGCCGGGCGTACCACCACAGAGAGCAATTCCTTTTGCACCCATGAGCGATAGACCGTCAGGCTGCCGTCGAAGATACCGCGCCCACCCCGAATACCGAACTCCACAGTGTTGGCCTTTTGCGGACGCACATCACGGATATACGGGGTGCCGGTGCTGCCCAACTGCCAGGTCACAGGCGGGTCAATGGAGCGGCTGACGTTGCCGAACAGCTCGAATTCCGGGGTCAGCTGATAGCGCAGCCCCACGCGCGGCGCCCAGTCATACTCACTGTATTCAACGCCACTGGGAAACTCGCTGGTGTTGACGCTGGTGGTGTACTGAATGTCGGCCTTGCGTTTGATATCGATCCACGACACGCCGCTCGACAGCCAGGTACGCTCGCCCAACTGCAACTCGTTACCCACCGAGAACACCGTATCGCGCGAGCCGGTGTAATCGGTTTTTTGCAGCGTCTGGCCGGTGGCGCGGCTGTGGGATTTGACGTCGGCCAACCAGGCCCGGGTGGTGCTGAACGTGACGTTGCTGTCGCTGGGCAAACCCAGGAAGGTATCGCCGGTGCGCAGGTAACGCAGGGTCAGGTTGAGGTCTTTGGAGCGCCAGTCCTGCGGCTGGGCGGCATAGCGCCAGCCGTTGAGCAACGGGTAATCGTTATAGCCAAGGCCGACTTCCAGCTTGGCATCGTCATCAAAGGTGTAGGTGGTTTTGCTGCCGAGCAAGGTCGAGCCGTCTTTTTTGCGCCCGAACGGCACCTCGTTACTCTTGGGATCATGCTTGAGTTGGTACTTGGTCAGCGCGTTACCTTGGGTCAGGGTTTCTTCGCGATAACGCAAGAAGAAACGGGTTTGCAGCTTGGGGCTGAACACATGCCCGAAGTTGGCCACCAGCCCCTGACCTTTGTTGGAAGTGTCGTGCTGATAACCGTCGCGTTCGTTGTGCAGCACACTGACGTAGTAATCACTGTCGCCCACCACCCCACCCGTGCTGAGCTGCTGTTTGCGATAACCAAAACTGCCCGCTTCCAGGCGCACGGAGTTACCCGGATCGGTGCGCCCGGTCTTGCTGACCATATTGATCGCACCTCCCAGCGACAACGCCGAATACAAATAGGCATTGGCGCCATAAAGCACTTCGGTGTGATCAACCGACGCCATGTCGAGCATATCTTCCTGAGTGCCGCCCGGCCCGGTGAGGGGCAAGCCGTCAAACAGGAACTTAATGCCCAACACATAGCCTTGATAAAACGTGTTGAGGCCCGAGCCGCGTATCGAAATTTTATTGGCGCCCGAGCCGCTGGTAGCCTGGGCAAACACACCGGGTTGCAAGGCCAGCACATCTTCGGCGTTGGCGGCCCTGCCCTGCTCTATGACGTGGTTATCCACCACCGCGGTATTACCGGCGATTTTCTTCAATTGTTTCTCGGCCTTCTGCGCTTCACTGGCGCCAGCGCCCTGAACCACCACCGTGGCCAGTGTCGGATCTTGCGCAGCCACACTCATGCCCTGTACCAGCATCAACAGCGCCCCCAGGCTCGACGCCGTGGCAAACGGGTGGAGACGCTGAACATTTTTTCCGGACTTTTTCCACATCAATTCAATACTCCGCACCGACTCAATAAGGGGAGCATCTATGGGCATAGTCTGGCTCTGACAGGCACTTTGCAGGGTTCATGCCAGCGCAAAAAACCCGAAACAGGGGTCTAGAAAGCGTGTGTGAACAGCTACAACCCGACACTTTGTTAAACAACTGTGTGTATGACAACAGTTGACTGGCGAAGGACAAAGACTGGCATAGGATCACAACCCCGTAGCAATCGAAGGCACCTCGGCCATTGCTACGGGGGAGCTAATCATGCCTTACACGTCCGGCTCTGACTCTCGCACTGGCCGTTGGCGGAACTGGTTGACCAGACCAGCGACCGCATCGGCGCCCCGCTCCGCTCCCGCCATCAACGTTTCACCCGCGGCCTGTGCCAGGCTCGCCGCTTTGGGCGGCACGTCTTCCTGAAGGACTTTTACGGCGGCCTCACTGGCCGGGTCGCTCAACGCAGCCACGGCCCCGTAAGCCCCGAAGGACAAGGCCGACAATCCGACGTTGGCGGCACCGTCTGCCGCTGCAATGGCACCAGCGGAAAGCCCAGCCTGCGCAGCCGCCGCGTTGATTGCGCTGCGGGCTGTGGTGGTCAGCGCCCCACCACCGCCCAAGGCCAAACCGTTGGCGGCAAAGCTGCTGGCCGACAGGGCTTTGCCCAGTGACTTGGCGGTGTCGGTCATGATGTCCAGGGGCAATTTAGCCAAACGCTTGCCCCCATTGATCAATGGGTCTCGCGAAGGGCTACAGTCCCTCAGGGTTTCATACTGCTGCTTCCAGTCTTGACGCCCGAACAAATACTCCGGGCCAGCGCGATGGGCATTGAGGTCGTTCTTGCGCATATGCGTGGCATACCCCGCGCCCGCCGCCATCCCGCCAGCGGACGACAAGGCGGTATCGACAGCCGCTGCCGCGTTGGGGTTGTGGGTGGCATGCAACGCGGTGGACACCAGCCCGCGCACCACATTGCGCAAGGTGAACGTCTGGAAGGCCACCGCCGATTCCAGCGCAAGGCTGCCATGCGTAGCGCTCGCCCTGTCGCTTTGAGCGTGCTGCATCACGGGTTCGAGTACGTCGGCCGGGGCCTTGAGCACGCTGGGCCAGAATGGCGTCCGCCGCTGGACAGCGCCAGCCCGGTCAGCATCGACCCAGTTCGCAGCGGCGGCCTTCTGGACGAAACACCGGCGGTGCAAGTGCTGCTGGTGGGCAGTTCAAACGGTCGGCGCAGTGAGTTCGGCGAACGCCTGAGCCAGCAGCTGGGCCAACAAATCTGGAACCAAAGCATGGACGGCGGCCAGTTCAGCGGCGCGCTGCTTGCCTCCCTGAAAAAACGAGAGGCCTGGCCTGCCAGCCTTAAGCTGGTCATTTGGGAGTTTTCCGAAATGGCCCTTTCCCTGCCGCTAAGCGCCGAAGAACGCGCCGTGCTGGCCACTCTGCCAGCACCACGGGACAACCATGCTCTTTAACTCTTATCTGTTTTTATTCCTCTTTCTGCCCATTACGCTGACCGCCCACTACCTGTTCAGCGCCATCAGCCCACGCTTGGCTGCCGTGTGGCTGTGCATCACCTCGTTGGTGTTTTATGGCTGGTGGAACCCGCAATTCGTGATGCTGCTGATGGGCTCGATCGCCTTCAACTACATCATCAGCCAGTGCATCCTCAGCAGCGCCAATAGGCCTCGACTGCAACTGGCGGTGACCACCCTGGGTGTGGCCACCAACATCGCCCTGCTCTTCCACTACAAATACTTCGTTTCCCTGGTGAACTTCGCGGGTGAGCTGGGCTTTGGCAGCGGCCGCATGGACGACATCATCCTGCCGCTGGGCATTTCATTCTTCACCTTTACCCAGATCGGCTTTTTGCTGGACTGCCGGGGCGGCATCGTCAAGGAACGCAGCCTGCTCAGCTATGTGCTGTTCGTGACGTTTTTCCCGCACTTGATTGCCGGCCCCATCCTCCATCACAAAGAAATGATGCCGCAGTTCGCCAAAGCTGAAACCTACCGCTTCCGCTTCGAGAACCTCAGCATTGGCGGCATGCTGTTTGTGATTGGCCTGGCTAAAAAAGTGCTGCTGGCCGACCCCATTGCGGGCTACGCCGACGCAGGCTTCGCGCAACCAGGCGAATTGCAGTTCTGGTCAGCCTGGGGCACCGGGCTGGCCTATGCGCTGCAACTGTACTTCGACTTTTCCGGCTACTCGGATATGGCGTTGGGGCTGGCCAAGATGTTCGGCATCCGCTTCCCGCTGAACTTCTTTTCGCCCTATAAAGCCAGCGGCATCATTGAATTCTGGTCACGGTGGCACATGACCCTCACCCGTTACCTGACCGCCTACCTGTATTACCCGGTGGCGATGGCCGTGTCGCGGTATCGCAGCAAGCACAACTTGCCGGTGGGTACACAAGGCGTCTCAACCCTCGGCGGGTTCGCTGCCGCGGTTATTTTGCCCACCACCTTTACCATGGCGCTGGCGGGTATCTGGCACGGCGCTGGTCTTCAATACCTGATTTTCGGACTGATGCACGCGGCGTACCTGTCGATCAACCATGCCTGGCGGGTCTTTGTGGTGAGCCGCACGCCGATAGCCGAACGCACCAGCAACCGGCTTAAGACCGCAGGCTTTGTGCTACTGACATTTGCCGCCGTCATCTTCGCTCAAGCCTTCTTCAGAGCCTCCAGCACGATGGAAGCCGTGCATTTGGTGGAAGGCATGCTGGGGCTTCGCGGTTTCGACAGCCTGCCCACTGTGCTGTATCCGGCTAACATCAACTGGGCGGACAGCTGGCGCCTGTTTGCAGGCCGTCATCTGGAAACCCTGCATGTACTGGCGCTGCTCGCCATCGTTTGGTGCCTGCCCAATTCGCATCAAATCATGGGCACCCATTCACCGGCGCTGGCCAAACCGCAACCGACCAGCATCGCGTTTCTGCGCTGGGAACCCACCGCTAAATGGCTGGTGATTCTGGCTGGCTTGTTACTGCTTTGCCTGATGAACCTGCACAAGGAAGCGCGCTTCCTCTACTTCCAGTTTTAACCCTTAATCAACGGAGCACTGAACCATGAATCGTCAAGAAATCCTCACCAAGCTGGACGACATTGTCTACAACGTAATCGGCGCCCATGTTGCGCAAGATGCGGCCCTGTCAGACAGCGGACTGGACTCAATGACCAAGGTCGATCTTGCGCTGGCCGTAGGCAAAGCGTTTGGCTGCAGGATTCCAGCGACCGAAATCGACGAGTACCTGGAGTCCATTGACACCCTGGCTGCATTTGTCGAAGAACATCAAAACGCCAGCGCCAAAGCCTGACACACACAGATGTTCGACCACGTTCGGGGGGCTAGGTATGTACTTTGATTTTGATCGTTGTGAATTCGCTGAGCTGGATCAGTTCACCGACGCCCCGGCGTTACGTGATGCCGAACGCGCCATCAACTGGGCGCAGCTGCAAGCGGCTACCCAGGCCTGGCAGGCCCGTGCAACAGCAGCAGGCTTAAAGCCTGAACATGCGCTGGTGATTTCGGGGCATAAACAGATCGATTTCGTTGTCGCCATGCTCGGCTGCTTGCGAATGGGTGTGACGTACGTGCCCGTCGACAGTATCAACCCGCCGGAGCGCCTCAAGCGCATCATCGACCGTGTGGCGGCCGTCAAATGCTACAACGCAGCCCTCGACCGCTTCGAGGACGGTGCTGCTGAACCCTTGCCACTGGCAGAGCCGGGGCTGGCTTACATCATGTTCACATCGGGCAGCACCGGCGAGCCCAAGGGCGTGCAAATCGGCCGTGACAGCGTCGCGCTATTTGCCGGCTGGATCCGCGAGTGCCTGGCACTGGGCCCGCGTCCGGTGTTTATGAACCAGATGCTGTTCAGCTTCGACTTTTCATTGTTCGACCTGTGCGGCGCGCTGGCGTTGGGCGGGTCATGCGTCCTTTGCCCGCGGCAAACCATTGCCAACCCTGAAGCCTTCGTGCGCTACCTGGCCGATAACGGCGTGCAAGTGTGGGCGTCTACACCGGCCTTTGTTCGTCAACAATTCCTCAACGACGACTTCAATGAGGCCCATTTGCCTCAGTTAAAGGCGTTTGTTTTCGGTGCCGAGTCATTATCCCCGGCGATGGCCGAGCAACTGTGGGAACGCTTCCCGAGCGCGCGAATCATCAACTCATACGGCCCCACTGAAGCCACCTGCTCCACCACGTGGGTGGAGATTGAAAGACCTCTCACGGGCGCGCGCAACCCTTTGCCCATTGGCCGCGCCAAACCCTATGCCGAGGTGTTTCTCAAAGACGGTGAGGTCTGTGTCGCGGGCGACCACGTCATGCGTGGCTACTTTGGTCGCCCTGACCTGACCGCGCAAAGTCTGTTCCTGCACAACGGCAAACGTGCCTACCGCACAGGTGACATGGGTGAAATCGATGACCACGGGCTGGTCTACTTTCATGGCCGCCGGGATGATCAGATCAAACTCAATGGTTACCGGATTGAACTGGGTGAAGTGGATGCTGCGCTGACAGGGCTGAATGGCGTTCATGCGGCCGCCACCATCGCCCTGCGCCGTCCCGATGGCACGCTGATACGCATGATTGGTTTCGTGTCCACGCCCAAGACGCTCGAACCCGGTGTCATTGGGCCCTTGCCGCAATCACTGAGCGACTGGAAACAGCAACTGGGCGCACGGCTACCGCCTTATATGATCCCGTCCGAACTGGTGGCATGCGGACAATTCCCCACCAGCGTGTCCGACAAAGTTGATCGCAAACGGCTTGAAGCCCTGTATCGAGAAGCCAATATGCGCCCCATCAAGGAGAAATCATGAAACCCCTCGCCCTGCGCGTCACCCTGTTGTTGGGCGCCTGCCTCGCTGGCCCGGCAATGGCCGAAGGCGTATTGGCACAGCTCTATGCGCCCCGCCCGCCTGAAGGCTCGGCCTTTGTACGTGTGGTCAATCCATCACCCAAAACCGTCAAAGTGCAAGTCAGCAATGGCACGGAACAAGCCATCGGGCCAGCACAAATGGCCAGCCACTACACCGTGGTCAAGGGCGATCAAAGCTTTACCGTCAGCCTCAACGGCAAGCCGGCCGGGCAATTGAAAGTCGCACCTGACAGCTTCAACACGTTGGTGCGACGCAACGGCGAGTTCCAGATTCTGGACGACAGCAAAGGCAACGAGGACGCCCTTAAAGCCGAACTGCGCTTTTACAATCTGGCCAGTAATTGCCCCAAGGGCAGCCTGATTGTGGCAGAGAGCGGCCCCGTCTTGTTTGCCGATGTTGCTCCCCAGACCACGGTGGCTCGCGGTATCAACCCGGTGAGCGCATCATTGACTGCAGGTTGCGGTAAAGCCACCTCCAAAAAACTACCGTTGCCCGCCCTCAAGCCCGGCGATCACTACAGTTTATTTCTGACCGGCAGCGCAGCCGCTCCTGTACTGCGTGGCCAACTCGCCATTACCGAAGGTTACGGAAAGTAGGGAAACTGATGCGCACGATTTTTCGCGACGACCATTTAATGTTTCGCGAGCAGGTTCAACGCTTTATCAGCGAGCGTATTCTGCCGCGCTATCAACAATGGGAAAAAGACGGGATCACTCCGCGCTCGCTCTGGCGCGAAGCGGGCGAACACGGTTTGCTCAACTGCTCAATGCCCGAGCCCTACGGTGCAGGGGGTGACTTTGGCCATGCTGTCGTGGTGATAGAAGAGCTGGCGCGTGCCAATTGTTTGGGCATCGGTTTCTCGATCCATTCGGACATGGTCGCCCCTTATCTGGACCGGCTCGGCACTCAAACCCAAAAAGACCGCTGGCTCCCGGCAATGGCCCGAGGTGAGGTGATCGGCGCTATCGCCATGACCGAGCCCGGCGCAGGCAGTGACGTCAAGGCCATCCGCACGCGGGCCGTTCGCGACGGCGATGAATTCGTCATCAGCGGGCAAAAAACCTGGATCACCAATGGCGTCAATGCCGGGCTGGTAGTTTTACTCGCCAGCACTGATCCCGACATGGGTGCCCGCGGGTTGTCGATATTTTGCGTAGAAGAAGGCCTGCCCGGCTTCAGTAAAGGCCCGGCCATGCTCAAAATTGGCCAGCACGCGCAAGACACCTGTGAACTGTTTTTCGACCAAGTGCGCGTTCCGGCAGACTGTCTGCTGGGCGAACTTAACGCCGGTTTCGAATACATGGGCCAGGAGCTGGCCCGCGAACGCCTGGCCATCGCTTTGCGCGCTGCGGCCTCGGCTGAAGGCATGCTCGAAGAGACCAAGCGCTACACCCGTGAGCGCAAAGTGTTCGGTAAACGGGTGATCGACTACCAGAATAATCGCTTTGTATTGTCCGACGCCAAATCGCGCCTGACCATGCTGCGGGTGTTTCTCGATGACTGTGCACTGCAACTGATGCAAGGCACCCTCGATCCGGTGACCGCCGCAATGGCCAAACTCAACGCGACCGAGATCCAGGGTCAGATTCTCGATGACCTGTTGCAGCTGCATGGCGGCTATGGCTACAGCGCCGAGTACGGCATTGGCCGTGCCTGGGCAGATGCACGGGCGTTGCGAATTCTGGGAGGAAGCAGCGAAATCATGCGCGAAATCATTGGCCGCTCGTTGTAAATAGCAGGCGTGTGGCCCGTCAATCCGGGCCGCACGTTAGGCTCAGAACCAGCCGTTGAGCAGCTTGTCCTTCAGGGCTTTAGCGTATTCATCATCTCCCGTCACCCAAGGCTCGATGGCAAAGGCCACGATGCTCTGTGCCCCGGTATCCTTGGCCCACGCAAACTGACGCTTGACCCTCGAATAATCGGCCGTACGCGCTGTAAATTCGGTGAACTTGGTGCGCTCGGAAGGTAATTGTTCGAACAATTCGATGATCACATCAAAGGGCACGTGCTGCTCACGCAAATACGCGATCAGCGGATTCACCCCATCGAGGTTGTCCCAGCCTGCCACGCCTACCCCGTCCTGCACCATGACGCGCAATTGGGTGCGCTTGAGCAGGGAATGCCACAGCTGCAACAAGGAGCCCTCGGTTTCCAACACGCTGAAGTACGTAGATATGGACGGCACGCCCTGACTGGCCTTTTGTGAAACCTGCGACAGCGCCGTCAGCCAGTTGCCCAGCAATTCTTGGCGCGCCGGGCTGACCCAGCTGTATTGCTCGATCTCATAGGGAATATACCAACCGCTGAACTGCGGATGCATGGGCCACGGCGAGTCGCGCATATAAGCACTGGCGGCCTGGAGCGAACGATTGAACCAGGTCGGTAGCGCCTGCTCATCGCCTGAGGCCATGGCCGCCCACCAGCCATTGTCATAGGGCAGGCCTATGCGCACGTGCAAGCCATATTCTGCGCACGCATCGAGCAAGGCCCGCATGCTCGCGTCAGGGAGCATCCAGTCGCCACCTTCAACCCCTGAGCCGGTCTGGCCAACCCATTGCAAGACCAATTCGGAGCATCCGACCTCCTTGAGGAAGGCCATGCGCTGGCGCCACTCTTCGGGGGGCAGATCTAGATGGCTTTTCCAGAGCTGGAGGAATGTCGAGCGAAATTCGGGCTTGGGCGAGCAGCCGGCCAAAGGCCCCAAAAGCGCCAGAACCGGCGCTGAGATGGCCAGCTTCAGAAGCAGACGTCTTTGACTACAGGGGGCTTGCGGTGAATTTCGCATTGCACGCTCATCACTAAAGACAGTGCGACCTCTCGAAATGTATAAGGGGTCCAATTTTCGAAGCGTAGCGCAGAAATGCAAGACCGCCTGAAAAATGTATATAAATATTCAGAACCGTCTCACATAAACCAGCGATATTCCCTGACGCTAATGTCCTGCATAAACGCCAGATGATCCTGTCGCTTGTTCTCGCAGTACACCTCGACAAACTCCGCTCCCAAACCTTCGCGCAACGCCGGCTGACCTTGCATGGCGCGCACCCCTTCCAGCATTTCCAGGGGAAAAGCAATGCCGCTGCTGCGATCCTCATTGAGTGAGGCAATCGGCTCCTGGCCTGCCGCCAGCCCCTGTTCTAGCCCCACCAGAATCGCAGCCAGTACCAGATAAGGATTGGCATCGGCGCCCGCCAGCCGGTGTTCGATGCGCAGGTTTTTGTCATCCGACTCTGGAATCCGCAGGCAGGCATCGCGATCTTCGTAGCCCCAACTGGCCTGATTGGCGACATTGGTGTTGCCGCCAAAACGGCGTAAGGCATTCAGATTCGGCGCGAAAATCGGCATGCACGCAGGTAACAGTTGCAAACAACCCGCCACCGCATGGCGCAGAGGACGGTGTTGATCGATTGCTAACAGGTTATTGCCCGCCTTGTCGTACAGACTGACATGAACATGCATGCCGCTACCCGGATACTGCACGTAAGGCTTGGCCATGAAACTGGCGCGCAAACCGTGCTTGAGGGCAACGCCCCGCGTGCTGCGGCAAAACAGCGCTGCCCAATCTGCAGCCCGTAAACCATCGTCGAGATGACCGAAATTGATTTCAAACTGACCCGGCCCCAACTCGGCTGTGATCACCGTAGCATCAACACCTTGAGCCCGCGTCGCGCACACCATGGCATCGAGCACCGGTGAAAAACGCGACAAACGTTCAATGTGCATGTTCGGCTGATCGTCGGCGTCTCCGGTCAGCGCGTCTCGCGGGAACTGTGGCAAGCCATCACACAACTGTTTATCGAACAGATAGAACTCCAGTTCGAACGCCACCACCGGATGAATGCCTTTACCCGCCAACCGATCAAGCACTCGGGCCAACACCTCGCGCGGCTCAAACTCAATGGGTTTTTCGGTGCCGTCGGAGCTGATCAGCATCTGCCCCAGCGGCTGCGCCTCCCACGTCACCGGCTTGAGCGTGCCGGGCACCAGACGCCGAACCGCATCGGGATCGCCATCGTTAAAACAGTAATCGCCAATATTGAACAACCCGCCCTGCGTGCCCAGCAGCACACAATTCTGCGGCAGTTTGAGGACACTGCCCGCGGCCACTTTTTCGAGCATGTCCACCGGATAACGTTTGCCGTAAAAATGCCCCGGTATGTCCAGGCAAATAAGGTCGACATAACGAACATCAGGGTAGTGCTGGCGAAAAGTACGCACCTCGGCCAGCAGATCAGAACACGCAGCATCCATCATGGTTATTTCTTCCTGTTCAGGTATAAACCCAAAGCACACGTGTCACATGCTCGGTCAGATTGGCGTAACGGCAGCGGGTATGACTGTCGAATTGAAAACTGTCCCCGGTGTTCAACGTGACCGGCTCACCCTCGTCCAACCACAGCGTTAATTGGCCCTCGATGACATAACCGCCCTGCTCCGAACTGTCGGTCATCGGCCGCTCACCGCTAGTGGCTCCAGCTTGCAGAATGCTTTCGAGCATGGAGAACGCGGCGCCCATTGTCGGCGACACCAAAATGTCAGTAATGCCGTTGGCGAAAAACAGCGTGCGGCGCTCATCGGGGCGAGTCACCCAAGGCACCTGTTTGGGTTTTGGCTGGCGATAAAAATACGTCGTCGGCACACCCAGGGTTTCACTAATAGCCGTCAGGTCAGCCACGGTCGGCTGTGACAAACCGCGCTCAACTTGCGACAAGAACCCCACCGACCGGTCCATTTTGTCCGCCAGCTGCTTTAGCGTGAATTTCTTGTGTTTGCGCAAATCGTGGATAAGGATCGCCAGCGCAGCGATTTCTTCATGCTTGCTCATGACGGCTTCCGGGGGATTTCAGGGCAAATGAAAAACGCTTGAGCAACCACATGAAATTACCATCGTTAAATTTCATGAAAATCTACAGCGTAATTTTCACGCCAGCAAGCGTCCATTTGGGAAAATGGACTTCCACAAACAGACATTTGGACTAAGCAGCTGTTTTTATGAGATTTTTTTCAAAAAAAGCTTTGCAGAATCGTAAAACGTTGGTAAATTGCCGCCCACTCTTAGAGAGAGCCAAACAGGCCTTCTCAAGAGCGCAACATGTCACTTGAGTGCCAGCACTCACTGCAACAGATACAGGGGCGTCGCCAAGCGGTAAGGCAGCAGGTTTTGATCCTGCCATGCGTTGGTTCAAATCCAGCCGCCCCTGCCATTTTCCAGAAACATCCTCGCATCCCCCAAGACCCGCACTCGAATCTGTACTGATTCTGCATGCGGGCTTTCGTGCGCCTGCTTCTTTGCCCCCCCTCCTTCGCCCCCTTGCTCAAGCCCAAATAGTCCGTACGAGGTAAGTCGCGAGCCGGCACCTGTGAAAGGATCAAATGATTCGCGCCTCGCTCACATAGGCCCGCCTTTGAATTCACGCAAGGGAATGATCGTTGACCGAGACCTTTGACTACATCGTGGTGGGCTCCGGCTCGGCGGGAGGCACTTTGGCCGCACGCCTGAGCGAAGACGGTCGCTACCGCATACTGGTGCTGGAAGCCGGCGGCAGTCACAAGCGCTTTCTGGTCAATATGCCTGCGGGATGGGGAGCGATGACCTACAGCCCAACGTTTTCCTGGATGCACACCACCGAACCGGAAAAATACGCGGGCGGGCGCCGCATGATGATGCCCAGAGGCAAAGTGGTCGGCGGCTCTTCGTCCATCAATGGCATGATCTATATCCGCGGGCACGCCCAGGATTACCAAGACTGGGTGACCGCAGGGGCCACTGGCTGGAGCTGGCCCGAACTGCTGCCCCACTTTGTGCGCACCGAAGACCAACAGCACATTCGCAACGCTTGGCACGGACAAGGCGGCCCGCTGGTGGCCAGCGACCCGCCGCACGTGCACCCGGTATCGCACGCCATGCTTGAAGCGGCGGTACAAGCAGGCTTGGTACCGGTAAACGACTTCAACGACGGCAAGGCCCAGGGCGCGGGCTTTTTTCAGGTCAACTTACGCGAGGGTCGACGCTCCTCCATTGCCAGCAACGCTATCGAACCTGCCTTGCGCCGCGCCAATTTAACGCTGGTGACTCGGGCAATGGTGCAACGCATTGTGCTTGAGGGGCGCCGCGCCACTGGCGTGGAATACACCCTGCCCGACGGCAGCCTGCAACGGGTCAAGGCGAGCCGCGAAGTGCTGCTGTGCGCCGGGGCATTACAGTCCCCCCAATTGTTGATGGTGTCAGGCATTGGCCCCGCCTCGCAGCTGGAGGCACTGGGCATTGAAGTCATCGCGGATTTGCCGGGCGTGGGTGAAAACCTTCAAGACCACGTCAGCGCCCCCCTGTGCTGGAAGCTCAAAGCGGGCGTGCGCGGCATGAATCATACCTTTCGCGGCCTTCACCTGGCCGCGTCGGTATTTAAGTACCTGACTCGCCGAACGGGCCCCATGATGAGTGCGCCCGCGCAATTTGGCTGCTACCTCAAAAGCACCCCCGACCTGACCTATAACGATATTCAAGTGTTCGGACTGCCCATGACCGGAGAGCCCGACGCTGACAGCAAGAAACCCCCACAGCCTGACACCTTCGACGGCATGACCCTGGGCCCCTTGCAAGGCCGCCCCTTTTCGCGCGGTCATGTCCGGCTCAAGAGCCGTGACATGAACCAGCACCCAGCAATCACCATGAATTACCTCCACGACGCTCGGGATCGCAGCGCACTGCTCTGGTCGTTTCGCTGGTTACGAGACATGGCGCAACAACCAGCAATGGCGGGCATCATCGACGCCGAAGTAAGGCCCGGCCCTCAGGTGCAAAGCGACGAGCAATGGCTGACCTGGATGGAACCGTTACTCACAACCGCTTACCACCCGGTGGGCACCTGCCGCATGGGCCGCGCCGACGACCCTATGGCCGTCTGCACGCCAGACCTGCGTGTACGTGGGATAGAAGGTTTGCGCGTGATTGACGCGTCCGTCATGCCCAACCTGATCTGTGGCAACACCAATGCCACCACCGTGGTCATCGGCGACAAAGGCGCCGACCTTGTATTGGGCCGCAGCCCGTTGGCAGCGTTACAGCTCTGAAAACCATTTAGTTGCGCCCACGGCGTTGCTTGCTCAAGCATGAAAACCACGTGAGCTCGCAACGAAGTGTGGTTGGTGGGAAAACGCTGGCCTTGGAAATATTTAATTCTGTGATTTGAAACCGGGCAAGCCTTTGACTTAGCACCCTTATTTGATCGACTTTGTGATGCCTTGTGCCGAATCATCTTCACCAGGCTGAGAATAAAAAATCAAATTAGTTGCCCTGAATGGGGGGGGCAATCGTCCACTTGCAGTCGCAGACGAACGACACTTGCGACCCAAAACGGTCATTTGGTAAATCATGAGGCCAACGCCAAAAGGACTTCGACGCTCTCAGCCCCCCTGCCGCAGAACTTGCATCAACTGTTCTACAACAATGGCTTCGACGACACCTTCACTGGCGCCCGCCTCAAATGCAGCGCAACACGCCGATGCGTTATCGTCGCTGATACGGTAGACAGCAATCACACTACCTGGCCCGCAGCCTGTGTGACCGCATAGGGAAAATCCGCCGTCAATCGCCCCGCGCATCACGCCCAAGCCATAGCCCGGCGTGATCCATGGGCGCCCGGGAATCGGGCCGCCCAATATTCGTGCTGTCTGCATGTCCTGGAGCAAGCCCGAGGAGAGCAGATCAGCGCAGAGGAGTCGATCCAGAAATAACGCTGCTTGTGAGATTGGGCCGATCAAAAGGCCGTGATAAACCCAGGCGGGGTCATAATTTGAGGTGCTTCCAAGATGGGTCGCCTGTAAGTCTGCTCGCGTTTTAGCAAAGCGAATGTTCGACAGACCCAGAGGGGCAAGTACCCGTTGTATCAAAGCTTCATCAAGAGTCAGATCGGTTAGCCGTTCAATGAGTTTGCCGATGAGCAAGTAGCCTACATTCGAGTAACGCCAACCAGTTCCGGGACCGTATCGAAGTCGAGTAGCGTCAAGGCGTTGCATCATTTCATTTACCGACCAGGCCGGCTCATTGTTCGTAACGGCGGCATGATACTCAGCGAGTTCACTGTAATCAGCCAGACCGGCCTCATGCTGCAGTAGCTGGCGTAACGTGAAAGGCTGATCAAAAATTGGAGCGTCCAGTTCGATCAGCCCATCACGTACCAAGGTTAGGGTTGTCGCAGCCAAGACTGTTTTCGTAAAACTCCACCAGGGGACCATCGGTTCTAATCGGTCAGGCGTTCGTTGCTGACCATTGGATACGAGCGAACTGAGCATTGGCGTCCTTGGAGTGTTGAGCGAATCGACAGTTCGACAAGATATCTCATTCACTCATCTTCGGAAGAGTGAAAAGTCAGCAGCTTGTACTGTCCTGAATGGCTGCTCTTGGCGGATAACTGCCAGGCAAAAATCCCTCTAATTCGTCGACTCATCAATCTTGACCCGGTAAACGCCAGGCGCTCGAAGGGTCAGGAGCTCGTCAAGCGAGATCTGCTCCTCGATATGATCCGCCGCCGGAGACGGAAAACTTGAAAGAGCACAGGGGTAAGCGAACACCGCCTTCGGCTAATGGACACAGAGAAGTGAGGCTCATGACCCACGCTATTTATTTAGCTGTAAGAACACACAATTAACTGTTCGGTAGGTTGCTGTTCAATTTTTCCTACAAATATTTGGACAGGCGGACATCTACATTTACAGCTTCGGAACCTGATTCAGGGCTTCAGCCAAAGCCAGTAAAACGTCTGTCACATGGGTTACAGCCTCGTCCAACTCATCAAAGGCCTGATGAATAGATTGCTGATCATCCACAGTCTGCTGGCCTCTCAGATGCCTACCTGCACCGCTTTCCTGTTCAAGCGCTTCAATACTTTTGCGCAAGGCCTCTATCTGGTCCGTCAACATTCCAAAATGATCCGGGTGAGAACTTCCCATAATGCGGCCCTCCGATTGAGTAGACGGTTAGAGACTACTATCTGTGCATCCGTTCACTTTCTGGGGATCATTAAAATGTGCGGGCGATTTGTACAGTACCAGGGCGTTGCGGATTATTTGAAGGTGTTGGCAGCGGATAGATTGATCGTCAGCGGTTATGACAATCATCCCATTGGCCGCTACAACATCGCACCCAGCACCCGGGTAAACATTCTCCACAATCAACAGAACAACCTGAGAATCGATTCTGTTCGCTGGGGCTGGGCGCCCTTGTGGGCCAAAGGCAAAAGACCTGATCCGATCAATGCACGAGTCGAGACCGTAACGAACGGCAAGTTTTTTAAACAGCTTTGGCCAGACAGCCGCGCTTTAGTCATGGCTGACGGATGGTATGAGTGGGTCAAAGACCCTGACTACCCGAAAAAGAAACAGCCATACTTCATTCGCCTGAAAACTCAGGCGCCGATGTTTTTCGCGGCGTTGGCCGAGGTTCACACTGGGCTGGAGCCTCATGAAAGGGATGGGTTTGTGATTATCACTGCTGCCAGTGATCAGGGGATGGTCGACATTCATGATCGACGACCCGTGGTGTTCTCTCCCGAGCATGCGCGAGAGTGGATGGAGAACGACCTCGACCAAACAAAAGCTGAAGAGTTGGCGTTGAACTGTTGCCAGCCAACTAAAGACTTTGAGTGGTACCCGGTTGGCAACGCTGTGGGGAATGTAAAAAATCAAGGGCCCGAACTGGTCATGCCGCTGAAGTCATAAACACGAAGATTTGCAGTGGCACTGCGCAGATCCAATGCGGCGCCTGAGATCCATCTGTGATCCGGCACTCTAGGGGGTTTCGTAAAGCGCAGACAACAAAAATGGCCCACCTTTCGGCGCCTTGGAATACTTATACTTTTTACGAACATTGAGTTGTATAAAGCTGAAAAAAAAGGGGAAGGGTTCAGTGCGTTTCAGGAATTACCTAGCCGCCCCCATCCCCGCTCGTAAAGTTCATAAACCTCTGAGAAAACAGATAAATCCAAAATCCTCGAATAGTAAGTAAACTGTTTCGATGCAATAGGGAACGGGGAGCCGTGGGCTCCCCGATTCAGTTTTACGTCATGCATGTCTCACTCAGATTTTCAGGAGCACGGCGCTATGCATGACCCGGCCTATTTGAGGTTATTTTTTACGCTCTATAAAAGGCAGTTCATTGTTGATCAAACCTCGTGATTCAGCATTAGCACACGTGAGAAAGGAAGCACCTACGACCTGATCTTTCTTATTAAAAGCTACGTAAAACGGCGCGCTCTTACTCCCGCTATTCAGTTCAAAATCGTAGCATGTGCCTTGAATATTTTTTGTCGGTTGGATCGCCCTAGGTTTTTTCCCAACTGCCATAACTGAATTTCTCGTAGCCATAGGATCTTCAGTGGCTGCAACAACGAGAGGGTCAGCACCAAAGGATCTTAATGAGCCGACTGCGTCTATAAATGAACAGCCACTCAACAAGACAGTAACAAGCGAAGTGCCTACTAATACTTTAATCCGCATTATTTTTCACGCCACCTTAAAATTGATGCACTGATTTAACATAAACTTACTCTCAGCCGAAAAGGCTCTTTGCTTGGCTCTCGAATAAGCAACAATGTTTTTGTGAGCTTCTTGACTATAGAAGTTTTTTGATCGCCAACCTGTTGCGCAAGTATTTCGCCAACCTTATCAAAACACTTTCTAAGATGGTCGCAATCCCCAGCACTTATTGTTTTATCCGGCGTATTCTTTACACTCACGACAAATTTTTTTAAATTGCCCCTCTCAACTTTTCTTTCCAGCATTGTTTGATAACAAAATTCGTAACATATCGCTTCAATAGAACGTGGCACTCTGCTAGATAAAAATTTAAAGTTCACTCCTAACCCCCTCATATAAAGACACACCTACTGACGCACCTCAACCAAAAGGCACCAGGCCTGCTTCAAAAAAAACCGAGTATCACCCGTGATATCATCACACCTTATCGCGCAGAATATTTACAACTATCAAATATCACCCATACACTCACACCAAAGCTCTTTATCGACAACGAAACGCATTGGCCACAGAAGACTTTTTAGTATTTATCGGGTGATAGCGGGTGCTTATGCATGCGCTGAGTCAAGTTGGGCTCTACAGGACGCATGAACCACGCCGCCGGCGCGGGGGTGGCTTGCACTCCGTCACAACCAGTTGCGGCGGTGACGTCGAGTAGTAGGTGGCCCGGCCTACGGTTTGGATCAGACCGCGGCCGAGATATTTGGAGCCGTCACCCGGTTTGGAGTTGCCCAGATCGGCACGGTGTTCGGGAGGATCTACAGCATTTGCCGCAAGGTGTTGGGCATAGCTTTCTTTAGATAATAAAAACCCGCGCTCGGCGGGCTTCATGGAATCAGCTCAGGTAATTATTGAGGCTGTATACCTCTGATTTTCTCAAGACGCATTGGATAGCCATTCGCTGGCTGAATCACTGTCTCACTTTCAACCGTTTGGATGATCTTGCCATTAGCATCCTTGGTTACAGCAATGGTTTTGCTGTAAGTGCTCTGTACGACACACCCATTCATCAACAATGCTGCGCCTACTAAAGATAAAAAATGGAGGCGGTTCACAGTAGATTTCCTTGCCTAATTAATTTCGGCGCGGACTGTAGCAGGCTTTATGCCATCATCACCATTATAAGATGCACATGTTCTACATGGCTGATGTTGTCTGCTCATCATCGATAAGTAACTCAGAACTTCATCGAGCACATTTCCCGATTCAGCTGGGACTCCATGAAACGTTGTACGCCCTCTGCCTTCGCTGTACGCCAGCAACTCGCCCCTTTCAGCAAGGCCCGGGACGCGGCGCATGCGTATGACCATATTCCGGCCACCAAACGACCCACCTTTCACGAGATCCGCGCTTTGGGCCTTGGCTATATGAGCAGCAGAATTTCCCGCAAGAATACATCCAGGCGCTGATGGGCCATGCAGACGTGAAGATGACCAAACACTATCAAGATGGGCACTCAGAGAAAGGTATCGAGTACCTAGAGGTGGGAGCTGATTTGGCGTTCTGAGGTGGGGGTTTTGCAAATCGCAGACAACAAAAAAGGGCCCACCTTTCGGTGAGTCCTTCTAGACCGCCCAGCAGAGCGGATTTTGTTGGGTAGGCGCGATTGGACTCGAAACAACGACCCCCACCATGTCAAGGTGATCAGATACGGGCACTAAACGTATGATTTATATAGGTTTTATTCAGTTCGATCACAGCCAAAAATCGCTGAATCAGCCTATATAAATCAATAACTTGGCGTTGTATTTTCATACAGTAGTCAGGCTTAACTTTGAGGTATCACAGCTGCCAGCCAGAAGCAGATTTGCACTCACCCCGGGAAATCTAAGGAGGCCGTGGCTTACCCTTCTTCCGGTCTGATGATCTAACAACTCGCCCTTTATTTTTAGAAAAACGATCAGTGGACGGGCCACCCCAGCAGTATCAGGATGAGGGGAGTCGGCAACCGTCAATGTCGCACGCGATCCCGTCTACTGAAGACACCTGTTCGCGGGCTTGCTGTTCAGCCCAGATCTCTCTAATAGCTGTGAGTAGATGGCTCTTTGGCTGTGCACCCACAAAATTGTGCTGACCATCAATTACCATGTGTGGTACAGATCTAATTCCCATCTCGTGGGCGCGATGCTCATCTGCTCGGACATCCTCTGCAAACATATCCGACGCCAGCATTGCTTGCGTCTCGACACGATCCAGTCCCATTTCAGCGGCAATCTCAATCAATACATCATGGTCCGCAAGGGGAAGATTCTGGGTAAAGTAGGCGTTAAACAGCCTTTCGCTCATCTCCAAACCCTTACCATGCCGGAACGCGAATTTGGTCAGTCGGTGAGCATCAAACGTATTGGTATATCGAACACTGTCATAACGCATATCCAAATCGACACGCGCTGCCATTGCAACGATATGGTCGATCATTTCCTGCGCTTGGCCCCTGCTCTTTCCATACTTATGCTCGATTCGACCTAACGTAGTCGTTGTAGCCTCTTTGGCGGCGCTGGGGTCTAATTCGAAAGCTTTGTAAACGACTTCCAGGCTATCAGCGTGCTCGAACTCTTTTAAGGCCTGCTCAAGGTAACGCTTGCCTATGTAGCAGTAAGGGCAGGCGTAATCAGACCAAATTTCGATTCTCATAATTGCCTCCAAATGTGAGTAGCCAGACATCCTTGACTTATCAAGAATTACTCCTAGCATCGATATTTTGTCAATGGGTACTTTTTCAAGTGAGGTGACTGGATGTATTACGAGAATGTTCGTGCGCCGCTTGAATTTGTGACGGGGCTGCGTCCTGAAGCTGCGATTATTCTGTTGCACGGTATGGGCGGCAGTGGACGTGTATTTGAGCCAATCATCCGTCACCTCGACCTGCAGAATTTGGGTGCTGTCCGAGTGGTTTTGCCCAGTGCTCCAATACAGCCCGTACTCTGGGCCGGCGGCGAACGTTTACCGGCTTGGTATGACTTGCGCAGCGCAAACTTTGTTGAGCAGGAAGATGAAACAGGTCTGAGAGCTGGACTGCGCTACTACGAAAGCCTGATACGCAGAGAAATAGATCGTGGAATCAGCCCGCATCGGATAGTGATTGGAGGCTTTTCTCAGGGCGGCGCGTTATCGTTAATGACAGGTATACGGTTCAAGGAACGCTTGGGGGGAGTTTTCGTTTTGTCTGGGTACTTACCGCTAGCGCCCACTACTAAACGTGAGCAGAGCGAGGCTAATCGACAAACCCCTATTTTTTTAGCTCACGGCCAAGAAGACACTATTATTTTGCCAGGACTGGCGATTGCCGCAGGTAACCTGTTGCAAAAACAAGGTCATGAGGTGTCATGGCATAGCTATGTTATGGGGCATACGATTTGCGCTGCCGAACTGGACGACTTGAGTAATTGGTTAAAACAGATTCTGAACCCTGGATTGGTTAGGGCGTCATAGTATTCGTCAGGAAAATTCGACGGGACTTTGTGCTATATCAGCGAAATATAACTGGAACGCTAAATCGCCCCCCCCCAATTATTGAAAAGAATGATACGTAAAGCCGACTTGCACCCCATTCAAGCTGGACTTACTAAGCGCCAGTAAATACTGGGACTTCAGTAACAGGCGCTCGCTGCAACGATGCCCAACCCTGCTGGACAATGAGTAACGATGTCACTCGAAAAGTCACTGTGGCTTTTCAACCTCCTCCGGCGTTCTGCCGAACGAACATATCCCCAAACTTTTATCGTAAATGGCTTCGCACCGTATACGTGATCACACCCCAAACTGAGAATTCATCCCCTTCCAAAATGTGCCTGTCGGGAAACTTGGAATTCTCTGACCTCAGGATTATGGACTTATTACGGATAACCAGCCGCTTGCACAGTGGGTCGTTATTCAATATTTCTACAACGACATGGCCATGAACGGGTTCAATCGCACGATCCACCACAGCCAGATCGCCTGCAAATATGCCGGCACCCTGCATGCTGTCGCCATCAAACTTGACCAGGTACACGCTCGACGCTCGAATACTCAGAAGCTCATCCAGAGAAATTTGCTTCTCAATGTGATCCGCTGCCGGGGACGGGAAGCCTGCGGGCACTTTGAAAGTACACAGGGACAGGCGCACGCCGCCTTCGGCTATTGGACCCAGAGAAGTAAAGCTCATGACGCACGCCTTTCGTTTAAATGTATGAACGTACTGTTAACTGCGTCGGAGATTTTCGGTCAATTCTTCTGTCAGAGATTTCGACGAAGGGATACTGATACGGGCTAAGCTTCGAGCAATGCTCTGTCGCCAAGAGGTCATCACGATGTGCGGACGATTTGTACATTATCAGGGCGTTGCGGATTATTTGAAGGTGCTGGGCACCGACAGATTGGTCGTCAGCGGTTATGACAATCAACCCATCGCCCGCTACAACGTCGCGCTCAGTATAGCCTCGGCGCAGGAATGCACCGCCAGCCGGTTTTCACGGCCAAAACGAGCGCCCAGGGCTCCGTACAGAATGATCTGAACGACTAAAGGCTGGCGGCCGATGAATACTGTTCGAACTGGCATTAACCCTCCTCAGGTACAGGCAGAAAACTAATTGCATTGATCATATGATTAGCTTTTCTATTGGCCACAGCGTTACTTGTCCAAGTCTAAAATCAAGTTGAACGAGCAGCACTGTAGGATTTGCGGGGGAAATATTGGGTAGGTAGATTCTTAAAATTGTGGTTTAAAACCGGGTAAACCGTTGGCTTCGCACCAGTTTTTTATAGTTTTTGTGATGCCTTGTGCTGAGTCATCCGCACCGGGCTTAGAATAAAAAATCAAATCTGTCCCACCTATATCACCTACAAGAAAATCAAAGTGAGACATGAATTCATCTTGATAGTTATCGCTACCAATATCGTCAATCATTTCCTTAACGAACCGTTCAAACTGACGCTCAGTGCAATCACTCAATGCTTTTTTTAATTCCACTTTCACTCTCCATCATTAAGTTCCACGTGATTTCAGAAATCTTATAACCGTGGTTTAAAGCTACGCAAGCCTTTGGCTTCGCACCTTGCTTTAACGGTGTTAATTATGCCTTCTGCTGAAATATCTGCGCCGGGCTCAGGATAGAAAATCAAATCCGCCCCCCCAACATCTTTAACTAAAAATCTGAAATGGATTATCAACTCATCTTGATATTTTTCAGTACCATTAACTTGCAGTATTTCTTCTATCAATATCCTGAATTCATATTCTGTATATTCAGATAGCGTGTTTTTAAATTTCATAACTAACCTCCATCGTGCAATTTTATGTGATTCTTTGGAGTATTTAACCGGAGATTATCTACATCGTAGACTCCTCCACCATCGACTATTCGAACTATGTGATGTAGCTCAAACCGTATTCTTTTCCCAGACACCTCGATATCACTGACCAGCGGGGAGCGGCCTTTCTGTGAGTTCTTGAGGTTGATCACTGTTAACTGATCAGCCAGCTCCGGCACCCTCGAAACCTCTCTCCAAAACGCACGCCTGAATGAGTCAAAGCTGTTGTACGTCCTCCCCCGAAGCACATCGACCACTGCTGTCGGAATGGGCGCCCCCATGCCGCTGCTGGCATGATCAAGCCATATACCCGCCACATCCTCCCCTGCTCCCGATACTACGCCTGGCGCATAGCGCACACTGAGCGACAGATAGATCGGCGCAGTCTGCGGCTGAGAGGGAAACCAGATGATGAAATCCTGGTACTCCGGTGGATGCTCTGGATTCTCCAGAATCCTGTCAGCTTGCTCGGTCGCCGGAAATACCCATGCACCAGGCTTTAGTGACGCCGCCTCTAACGCAGGAATACCCAGTACTTCATTTGTGTAGACGGCTGGAGTCCAAATAATTTCCAGACCGTTGCCGACATCGACAACCAGTTGCTCACCGCGGGGGGTCGCAGCTACAACCGGGACTTGTCTCCAGTCCGGTTGATTGCCTGTGTAGAACCCGTAAACACTGACCGCTCCATCGTCCAGATATTTAAGGTTGATACGAACCTGCGTATTGCCTTTGGTGAGCTGGGCGTATTGCTCTGATTTGTAAAAGGCGCTGTCTGCCGAAGTGGTGTTGGGCATCAATAGCGCTACACCGCCTACCAAAAACGGCGCGGCTACACCGACTCCTGAACCAGTCGTGCTTAGCGCCAGGCTGCCACCAAAACGCCTGGCCAGTGAAACAGCAGTTCCAGAGCCGCCGATCCAGTCCAGCGCGGTGCCTTCAGTGGTGATCGCCCCCACTGCGCCCAATACCGCATACGCCCCGTACTCTTCCAACGTTTCAACGGGTACAAAACCATTCGGAATTTTATGGTCGATTACCCCATTGGGCAGCGTGCATGACTTCGCAAACACACAGCCATTGGTCGGCGGTTCAAGTTTTGGAGGAGGCGCAGGTTTGGGTGGTGGTAGTGGCGGCTCGGTGGTGTAAGGCACTTCTCTGCTTTTAAGCTCTTTCTCCCAGGCTCTGGCTTTCAATACCCGGGCGTAACAGGCAGGACAGCAGTAATCGCTCCAAGGCTCTTTAGCCATACGGTTATCAACCTGATGAATGACCGGGCGATTCTATGGAGAGAGATTGGAGAATTGATGCCAGCGCTTTCCTATTCGACTGTGCGAAGTTAAACCAAAACTATTACGCCTTTTCTGCTATGCGGGCGCTGAGGTGTCTAGTCCTAAATAGGGGCTGCGTGGTTTGACGCTGACTCACGGCTCGACGCAACGCTTGCACTACCGACTCGGTGTGTAGACTTTCATGGACGTGGTAACCCACGATTTTTCGCGAAAAAGCATCCGTCACAAGGTTCAGATAGGCCAAACCCTCCCGAGTGGGCAGATAGGAGATGTCAGCAACCCAGACTTGTTCCTGGCCGGTTGGAACAACCTGTACCGGACCCGGTTTGAGTAGGTTCAGATGGCGACGAAAGCGATGATGGCTGTCGGTTTTATGATACGCCCGCTTGCGGGCCACCAGTAAACGCCTTTCGCGCAGGATCGAAAACAGCCGATCTCGCCCCACTTGCAGCTCAAGTTGAGGCTGGCAATGCAACAAGTGGTGCAGCTTTCGGGTACCCAGACGCGGCTGACGCTGACGTTTTTGCTGAACGAAGTCGGCAACTTTCTGATCCAGAACCAGGCGAGTTGCATCGGCGAGATTGCGTTTGTAGTATGCCTGTCGGCTTATCCCCATGAACTGGCAAGCCCTGCTGATGCTCAGGTTTTGGATTCGTTTTTGCGCGAGGACTTGCCGGGACGCTTTTTTACCACAGAGAGACCGTAGTCATTTTTCAAGACATCCACGACCGCCTCGAAAAACTGGGCTTTCTGATTGGACAGCGCCAACTGTTGTTCAAGCTCTTTAATGCGTTGCTCTGGGGTTAGTGATCGGTTTTTGTCGGGCATAGACCCCATCCTCGGCGAGCCAATGTATGTGCCGGGGCGCCAATCTTGCCGACCATGCTTGCGTAACCACGTCAGAACGATCGTTTTGCTTTGAATCCCGTAGCGCTCCTGAGCCTCTTTATAGCTCAGCTCACCTTTTTCGACTTGGTCGACGACCGACAATTTAAAGGTCAGCGTGTAGTCTCGCTGACTACGCCTTTTACTTGTCTCCATTACGCCCTCCTGAAAATAGATCAGAAGGTGTAAACCTTATTCAGAACGGGACACTCTTAACAATCAGTGCATGCGAAGCTGGAATTGTTCGCAAGCCAGATTAAAAAAAATATAAAAAACCTACTGTCAAGCACAAAAAATAATCTATGTATCTAAATATTCCAAATTAACATCCCCCCCGCCCTAAAACTTACGCCTTGCACTGAAGCCAAAATTGCCATCATTATGGCATCAAGCCAAAATCGGTATTTAGTAAAAGACTGGAGAGTAACGTGGGTAAAATTACTAGCTTAGAAACTATATCAAGCCAATTCAATATTGATCCTGAAGTTCTTAAGAAACTTGACATCATTGATACGCAATTAACCGTCGATACAAACTTATTTATCGACCCTTTACTCCTACCAGAAAGCAAGCATCCGGAAATAAATACCGGCGCAGCTACCGCTTACGAACAACGTTTCGAATTCATTATAAAACTATTATCAGCATCTAAATGCAAAGGTGACATAACCTGGAGGAAGGCAGAGAAACTACTCAACTTCTCCGAAGTTAGTTGGACCTGCCTCGGCTACAGTTCTTCTGTTAGGGGCGCAGGATTTGGCCCTGAACTTACATCACGCACACTTGAAACCGCGGCACAAATAGTTGCATTAGGCATTACCGATATCGACTTTTTAGGGGACTATCCCTATTTGAGGAAGGCATCGGACCGGATAGAATTAGTGACATGACAACCAATATAATCCTACTGAATCTCATCGAATTCACATTAAAACAGAACAAAACACTCCAGATACCCACAAAAAATTTACAATAAATGGGGAAGTTTTTGAGCTACCCGAAAATCCTCAAACCAAGGATCCTTTGATACTTGTACCTAGAGATATTGTAAGGGATCTTCCGATAGCCACTGACTGGAGTGATATTGCGAAAATATCAAAAGAGAACGAAGAGTACCGTGAGAAAGTCAGCTCAGGAGTAGGAAAAGTCTGGGCCAAAATGACAAAACGGCATAAGCAGATACTTAGAGATGCTGCCCTTCAAAGCAAAGAATTTTTTGAACAAATACTAGAACTACTCAAGGAAGTCCCTAAAGCTCCTTACAACTTTGATGCCGACCGCAACGGGGAGGCGTTCTGGACAAGACTCAAGGACATAGCATCTGAGTACCCACTTAATACATCTAAAACAACTCAAAAAATTGATGACATCGCTGGCACCCTATTATTAGTTGATACAATAATCACACAATTTCAGGATCTCGTAGAAAACAAAGGGATCTGTAAAGAGCATTGGTCTGATGAGAAAAAACCTCGGCGAGAGAAAGCAGCTCAACGACTATTCTTTGTAATTGCATATGCATATTGCAAGTCAAACAATCTTGACGTAACCCCAGAAGCCGATACTGGAAACGGCCCCGTAGATTTCAAATTTTCTTTTGGATTTAATACAAGAATAGTTGTAGAGATAAAGCTATCAACAAACGATCTTGTGCACGGATATACAAAACAGCTAGAAATATACAAAAAATCAGAGGACACTCAAGAAGGCATTTACCTAGTAATTGATGTAGGCAGCATTGGGAAAAAATATAACAACATACAAAAACTGCAACGAGAAGCATCTGAAGCTGGCCAGAAATTTTCTAAAATATATCTAGTCGATGGCAATAGAAAAGCATCAGCTAGCAAACGTCAGTAGGTATTCAACAATAGTTAAGCCATCTATTAACGCTTCGCTTTTGATGGCTTTCCTCAATATCACTTTCAACAATTCCATCAAAATATAAAGCAGCCATACCAGTTATCTCACTATTCGCACTGGCGCATAATCCTCGTCAACTGCACCTCCACATACGCTCGCCAACACCTACACCTACACCTCAACGGCATACAGAAAAACCTCATAAAACCAAGCTCATATCGGCATTCACATTGCTCAGTGTGAACGAACCCGATATTTTGTGAGCGTTCTGGGGAAATCCAAGACAACAAAAAAGGGCCCACCTTTCGGTGGGCCCTTCTAGACCGCCCAGCAGAGCGGATTTTGTTTGGTAGGCGCGATTGGACTCGAACCAACGACCCCCACCATGTCAAGGTGGTGCTCTAACCAACTGAGCTACGTGCCTGCTGTGGGGTCGCATTCTATAGATTTGCGGAGGGGTGTCAACACCTTTTTTGCAGCTAACTCTATGAATAGTCGAATTATTTGTTTGAAGCGCAAAAAACCTCAATGGACAGTGGCTAGCCGCTGGTTTTCTTCTCAGGTAGCATCGACTTCACTCGTAAAAAATATAAAACAGAGGCTGCAGAATGTCGAACACCCCCTACCCTCAGTCTTACTACGCGGCCTCGGCTAATGTGGCTCCAGAACGCCCTGCTTTGCAGGACGAAATCGAAACGGATGTGTGTGTTATCGGTGCAGGCTATACCGGCCTCTCTAGTGCGCTGTTCTTGCTAGAGAGCGGATTCAAGGTCACGGTGCTGGAAGCCGCCAAGGTGGGCTTTGGCGCTTCGGGTCGCAATGGCGGTCAGATCGTTAACAGTTACAGCCGCGATATTGATGTGATTGAACGTACGGTAGGGGCTCAGCAGGCGCACTTGCTTGGGCAGATGGCGTTTGAAGGCGCCAGGATTATTCGCGAGCGTGTGGCCACCTACTCTATTCAGTGTGATCTGAAGGACGGCGGGGTCTTCGCGGCGATCACCAGCAAGCAGATGGGCCATCTCGAAGCGCAGAAAAAACTGTGGGAGCGTTACGGCAATACGCAGCTGGAACTGCTGGATCAGCGCCGTATCCGTGAAGTGGTGGCCTGCGATCAGTATCAAGGGGGTCTGCTGGACATGAGCGGCGGCCATATTCATCCGCTGAATCTGGCGCTGGGTGAAGCCGCTGCCGTCGAGTCATTGGGCGGGACGATCTATGAACAGTCGCCCGCAGTGCGTATTGATCGCGGTGCCAGCCCGGTGGTGCATACGCCACAAGGCAAAGTGCGCGCCAAGTTTATTATCGTTGCGGGCAATGCTTATCTGGGCAATCTAGTACCGGAGTTGGCCGCCAAATCCATGCCGTGCGGTACTCAAGTGATCACGACCGAGCCACTGAGCGAGTCGCTGGCCAACAGCTTGTTACCGCAAGATTACTGTGTCGAGGACTGTAATTATTTGCTCGATTACTACCGCCTCTCGGGTGACAAGCGCCTGATTTTCGGTGGCGGCGTGGTCTATGGCGCACGAGACCCGGCCAATATCGAGGCAATTATCCGGCCGAAAATGCTTAAGGCCTTCCCGCAGCTCAAGGATGTGAAAATTGATTACGCGTGGACAGGTAATTTTCTGCTGACGTTGTCACGGCTACCTCAGGTCGGCCGCATCGGTGACAACATCTATTACTCGCAAGGGTGCAGCGGCCACGGGGTGACTTACACCCATTTGGCCGGCAAGGTGTTGGCTGAAGCCTTGCGCGGTCAAGCTGAGCGTTTTGATGCTTTTGCAGACCTGCCGCACTACCCCTTCCCCGGCGGACAACTGTTGCGCACGCCGCTTACGGCACTGGGGGCTTGGTATTACAGTCTGAGGGACAAGTACGGATTCTAAGCAATAAGGGCTGGCGCACGTTGCGCCAGCCCTCGTTAGTTATTGTGTTGTGCTGGACAGCGTTTTAATAGCTTTTGCACCGGCCTGCTCCTGACCCGAGCGCGACAAATCGTTGGCTGCTTTCAGCCAACGCGCCTTGTCTACATGGGCCGGTAACTGATCCGGCGACAGGATCAGCACCGCCCACCCCCCGGCATCCTTCCACGCTGACTCGAATGTGTTGAAGTCCATCAACCGCCGGCGCTCCATGCCTGCACGCAGCAGCACGGTGTGCTTGGCACGGTTGTAGCCCACCAGCATCGCGTAACGCGGCTCGGACCACACAGTACCGTCGCTAAAACGCAGCATGACCGGATAGCCGGCAGCCACTTGGGTTAACAGCGCTTCGAGTGAGGTGTCCAGGGGATACACCACCAGCCCATAACCGGCGGCAAGTTGCTCCATGTTGCCTTGCAAAGAACCCTCTGCGCCCGGCAATTTCAAAGGCTTGACCAGCAGGCCCGGGGTGACGCTGATCCGCTGCTCGCCGAGCATGCTGGCTAACACGTGCGGGCCACTCTGATGGGCATTGCCACGGTAAAAGGGCACGCCGTTGAGCTCTACCCTTTCAGGCAAATGGCGGATGCCTGGCGGCTCAACACTGGCGCATCCCACCATCACCCACGCAATCAATGACGCCAGCCAAAGTCGCACCGATCTTAATCCCGTCACTGCCTGCATGTTCCCTCGCTTTGAATAAGCGCCAGACCTGCGATCCGGCATGGCTGCAGATCATAGGACGGCCAACGGGTGAGGTATAGCCTTATAGGGCAGAGATTATGACGCGATAGAGCAAATCAGTTGGTGCAGCACGACCTTTGGTCAATAGACTGCAACACTGCTCAAGCTAGACTGTCTCTTGCTTAATGTGTGTGTGCCCATCGGGGGCAAAGGAGGCACTTATGAGCCCGACATTAACCATTTTTTTGCTGATCTGCGGCTGGTTAAGCGTTGCCGGCGCGATGCTGTGGGGTTTAATGCGCATCAGCCGCCATCATCACCCGCAGGTGCAGCCAAAACCGAAAGTCAGCCTTGAAAAAGCGCCCGCCAGCCCGATCAACGCGCATTAAAAATGCCGTCTTCACAGAGCAGTGCACAGGTCACTACATTACGCTAGATCCAACAGCTGGATTAACGACTGCTCTGCAGCCGGACGCAGCCTCGCGAAGCTCGTCAACGGCTACGGATCTTTATCGCGACCGCCTGATTTTGATCTGGCTTTTGATCCAGGAGCCCCCCTTAAACCACGCTGGCCTGTGGAGGGCACCAAACCGATCGCAGCCTTCGTACCTCGTCAGCGGCTACAGGCGTTTCGTCGCACCAGCCTGACGTTTTTCACGCACCCGGCGGGCCAGAATGTTCAGCGTCTCGACCGTCGCAGAGAAGGCCATCGCCGCGTAAACATACCCTTTCGGGACGTGGGCACCAAAACCTTCAGCGATCAGCGTCATGCCAATCATGATCAAGAAAGCCAGGGCCAGCATCACCACGGTCGGGTTGTCATTGATGAACTTGGCCAAGGGCTCGGAGGCCAGCAACATCACCAACACCGCCACGACCACTGCAATCACCATGATAGGCAAGTGCTCGGTCATACCCACTGCGGTAATAATACTGTCAATGGAAAACACCAAATCCAGCATCAGAATCTGACCAATCGCCGCCGCAAAACCCAGTGTCACTTTTGACGACACACTGTCGGTTTTTTCTTCTGAGGGCGGCGTCATGCTGTGATGAATTTCACTGGTGGCTTTCCATACCAGGAACAAACCACCGGCGATCAAAATCATATCCTTCCATGAGAAGGCTTTGCCCAATACCTCAAAGACCGGCGCAGTAAGCTGCACGATGTAGGCAATGGTGCCCAGCAGGCCCAAACGCAGAATCAGCGCCATGCCAATACCGATTCGGCGAGCTTTAGTGCGGTATTGCTCTGGCAACTTGTTGGTCAGGATCGAGATAAAGATCAGGTTATCGATGCCCAGCACGATTTCCATCACGATCAACGTGGCCAGCGCAACCCAAGCGGCGGGGTTCGCCGCCAGCTGTAAAAGATAGTCCATAGGTAAGTTCTGACTCTGGCGTACAACAGGTTAAATAGCGTTCGAGGTTTCTTGGCTTTCTGGGTCAGGCTGTTTTTTTTCGATCAGCCCGCCCGTTGCGTCGCTCAACGCCTGTTCCGCAGCCTTGTGGGTATCATCAATGGCCTGTTTGGCCGTTTCTGCGGTTTTGCTCAGCATCTGTTGCGCCGCTTTTTCAGCCTGATCACAACCACTGATCAGCAATAAACCAGCGACCAGCAGGGCCGCGACACCTGTATTTTTAATGTTCATGGGGCTTTCCTCTTCAAAACGGCGGCCTTTAGGGTGGCTCGCTAATAACGCGCGATTCTAGAGAGGCAAACAGTTCAGGAAAATTCGTATTTTCAGGGGCTATACTTCGTTTTTTACGAAGTGTTGTCCGCCCGATGCTCAATTACCGTCAACTTCATTATTTTTGGGTCGTTGCCAAGACCGGCAGCATTGTCCGCGCCTGCGAACAATTGAACCTCACGCCGCAAACCATCAGCGGGCAAATCAGCTTGCTGGAAGAGACCTACGGTCTGCCGCTGTTTCGTCGTGTTGGACGTCAGCTCGAACTGACGGAAACCGGGCGTCAGGTGCTGCCATACGCCGAGCAGATCTTCCAGCTCGGCAGCGAACTGCAAACCATGCTGCGCATGGCCCCCAAGGAGCAGCAGATCCTGTTTCGGGTCGGCGTGGCTGACGTGGTGCCCAAATCGATTGTCTATCGCTTGATTGCGCCGACGATGGCGCTGGATGAGCCCATTCGTATCACCTGCCGCGAAGACAAGCTCGACAGGCTACTGGGAGACTTGGCGATTCAACGTTTGGACCTGGTTATTTCCGACAGTCCGATGCCCTCTCACCTCGATATAAAAGGCCTGAGCCAAAAGCTCGGTGAATGCGGCATCAGCTTTTTTGCCACAGGCGCGTTGGCCGCCTTGTATACCCGGAATTTCCCTTTCAGCCTGCAAGGCGCTCCCCTGCTGATTCCTGGCCCGGAAACCGTACTGCGCAGCCGCCTTCTGCGCTGGCTGGCTGAACAAAAGATCCAGCCGCGTATTGTCGGCGAATTCGATGACAGCGCCTTGATGCAGGCGTTTGGGCATTCAGGGATCGGGGTGTTTATTGCCCCCAGCGTGATTGCTGAAGAGGTCATGCGCCAGTTCAATGTCGAACTGATCGGTCAGACCGAAGCGGTGACCGAGTCGTTTTATGCCATCACCGTAGAGCGTAAAATCAGGCACCCCGGCATCATTGCGATTACCGAAGGTGCCCGACGCGAGCTGTTTACGGATTAAGCGCAGGCGGCGGCGTGAGGTTTTGCCGCCATCAGCCACAACGCGAGCACAATCGACACCAGTATGAAGCCCGCAGCGGCGAAGCCCAGATTGCCCAAACCGTAGCTGTCGATCACGCGCCCGCCGACCATCGCGCCCAGGCCAATGCCAAAGTTGGCCCCGGCAATGTTCAGCGACGCCGCAAAAGCAGGCGCATGCGGTGCGACTTTCATCAGGCGAACATGGCTAACCAGAAACAGGGCCGACTGGGTGATTCCCCATACGGCCATCGCGGCCGCCAGCCCAAGTGTTGAATGAATGCTCGGCACCAGCGCGACCATCCCGCCAATCAGGAAAGCGCAAAACACCATCGAAGCGATGAGCGGGTGACGGTCGACCATGCGCCCGCCCAGCGAGTTGCCGATCAGGCCAACCGCACCAAAGCCCATCAAGCACCACCCCACCACATTGCCGTCGAAACCCGCCAGCCGCTCAAGAATGTCCGCCAGATAGGTGTACGCCGTAAACATGCCACTGAACACCAACACTGACAGCACGATATGGCCAATCATCAGCGGACTGCGCAGCAGGCCGAACTGTGAGCGCAAGGTCACGTGCTCTTTGACCACCTGAGTGGCGGGTAAATACACCCACAACAGCAGCGCCTTGGCCAGCGCGACCACGGCCAGAATACCGAACGCACTGCGCCAGCCCCACGCATCAGAAATCAAGGTGCCCACTGGAATACCAAAGACTGTCGCGCAGACAATACCGAAACCGATTTTGGCAATCGCCCGTCCCGCATACTCCGGGCCTACGATGTCGACTGCCGTTTCGCTGGCCAAAGCCCAGAACACCGGCAAACCCAGTGCCGGCAGCAACCGCGCGAAGGCCATGACCCAAATATTCGGGGCCAGTGCGGCCACCGTATTGGCGAACGCAAACATCAGCAAAATCGCGATAAACAGACGCTTACGCGGGAAGCGGGCGAAGTAGGCCGTCAGAAACGGCCCCAATGCCGCCACCGTGAAGGCAAACAATGTAACCAGCAAACCCGCTTGGGGCACGCTGACCTCCAGGTCGCGGGCAATCGCGGGCAGCAGGCCGACGATGATGAACTCTGTGGTGAGCACGGTAAAACCGGCCGCAGACAGCAGCAGGATGGGCAACAGCATGAATAACTCCAGAAACGGCGCTGCCAGCGAGTGCCAAAATGGGCTCGCTGACGAATGTAAGAATGGATAAGTGCAATAGTAACAGAATGATTCAGCGCAAGAACATGCGCTACAGATAAGATTAAGGCAGGTGTGACAGATTGACCGCTCGTAGGAATGCCCCTACGCCACTATGTTAAAGTCTGCACCCAAACACGAACGTTGCCCCACAGACTCGCTCAGCGCACACGACTATGCTCGGCCGCTGACTCTGCTTTACTCAAAACGTTTTTTCCTAGGATCTGCGTGCATCAGCCTGCCCATTTTGCTGATCACCTGAGGTATTGCCATGCGCTATCCAAAACAACTAGAGATGCCCATATGAGTGATGTTGCCCCTACCCTGCTGCAAAAGCTGACACGCATGAGTCTGGTTACCCAGATCGTGATCGGCTTGATCGCCGGCATTGTTCTGGCCTGGCTGGCACCGGCGGCAGCACTGTCGGTGGCTTTTATCGGCAAACTGTTCGTCAGCGCCCTGAAGGCCGTGGCCCCCATTCTGGTGTTTGTGCTGGTCATGGCCTCAATTGCCAACCACAAACACGGCCAAGAAACCCATATCAGGCCAATTCTGGTGCTCTACCTGTTTGGCACCTTTGCCGCTGCCGTTGTGGCAGTGATCGCCAGCATGATGTTCCCGTCGCATCTGGTGCTGGCCACTGAAAACGTGACTATTTCCGCCCCCGGCGGGATTGGTGAAGTGCTGCAGAGCCTGCTGTTGAGTGTGGTCGACAACCCGGTCAGCGCACTGATGAACGCCAACTTTATCGGCATTCTGGCCTGGGCGATCGGTATCGGCATTGCCATTCGTCATGCAGGTGATACCACACGCACCGTGCTCAATGACCTGTCCAACGGCATCACCTTGATCGTGCGCGTGATCATCCGCTTCGCACCCGTGGGCATTTTTGGTCTGGTCGCATCGACCCTCGCCAGCTCAGGCTTCGGCGCCCTGCTCGGTTACCTGCACCTGCTGATGGTTCTGATTGGCTGCATGCTGTTCGTGGCGCTGGTGGTCAACCCGCTCATCGTGTTCTGGAAGTTGCGTCGCAACCCCTTCCCGCTGGTGTTTCTGTGCCTGCGCGAAAGCGGGATTACTGCCTTCTTTACCCGCAGTTCAGCCGCCAACATTCCCGTCAACATGGCGTTAAGCGAACGTTTGGGCCTGCATGAAGACACCTACTCGGTATCGATCCCGTTGGGTGCCACCATCAACATGGCCGGCGCAGCCATCACCATTACAGTGTTGAGCCTGGCGGCCGTGCATACATTAGGGATTCCAGTCGATATTCCAACCGCCATTTTGCTCAGTCTGGTGGCGGCTATTTGCGCCTGTGGCGCATCGGGTGTAGCGGGAGGTTCGTTGCTGTTGATCCCGCTGGCGTGCAGCCTGTTTGGCATCCCAAGCGAGATTGCCATGCAAGTGGTCGCGGTGGGTTTCATTATCGGTATTTTGCAGGACTCGGCCGAGACTGCGCTCAACTCGTCCACCGACGTTCTGTTTACGGCCGCGGCCTGTCTGGCCAAAGAAGAAAGCAACTAAGGGTGTAGCGGCGGGCGAGGTACGCCGTACTTCGCCCGCCATTGCGCACTAAATCAGAACGCACCCATGTAGTCACGCTTGCCGATTTCGACGCCGTTGTGGCGCAGAATCGCGTAGGCCGTTGTTACGTGGAAGAAGAACTGCGGCAGGCCGTAGGTCAACAAGTACGACTGGCCCGTGAAGCGTTTTTCTTTTGGTGTGCCCTGACGCGTGATGATTTCGATGCCTTCCTTGCCGTCGATTTGCTCGGGCTTGATTGCATCGACAAAGGTCAGCACCTTGCTGATCAACGCTTGCAGGTCGGCAAAGGTCACTTCACTGTCGTCGTACTTCGGCAGTTCGATTTCAGCCAGACGGCCCGAAACACCCTTGGCGAAATCAACCGCGATTTGCACCTGACGCACCAACGGGAACATGTCCGGCGCCAAACGCGCTTGCAGAAACACGCTCGGCTCGATGTTTTTGGCCGTCGCATGCGCTTCGGCCTTGGTCAGCACACCGCTCAGGGCGTTGAGCATTTGCTTGAACACAGGAACAGAAGCAGCGTACAGAGAGATAGTCATAAAGGTCTCGACAGTCTGTGGGCAGGAATGGAATGTGCGGCGATTATAGACATGCATTCGGACTTCTGGGGCGCCGCCCTCCTCTCATCCTCTCTTCTTTCATTAATCCCCCGCTCGCCTGACGTCTGCCCTCGCCCCAAACGCGGTATCACCCACCGTGCGCCGGGCCGGCGATAAGCTGAGCCTTCAACTTTAACCTCGGTAGCCAGTACCATCTTGACCTTGTTACTGTCGGCCTCGTCCAGTGCATCGAGTACGCCCTATAGGTCCCTCATCGCGCGGCTCCCAACGTTTACAGTGAATTGCCGTACCATCGACGGCAGTTTTTTCCGCCATCCACCGCGCTACGCGTAATCGTGAAGGACAACAGCGTGAACAAAAAAACCGGTGTACGGGCTCATCAGGCCGATCAGACCAAGGCGCGCATTCTCAAAGCCGCCATCACCGTGTTCGCCCGAGACGGCTACGCCGGTGGGCGCATCGAGCAAATTTCCAAAGAAGCCGAGTCCAACGACCGGATGATTTATTACTATTTCGCCAGCAAGGAAAATCTGTTTGTTCACGTGCTGGAACACACTTATGAAGCCTTCAATCAAGCCGAAAGCGTGCGCCGCCCAGACCTGAGCAAACCGGTGGAAGCCTTGCGCCAACAGGTGGGATTCTTTTGGGATTACTACGTGACTCACCCCGAGTTCGTGGCCATTCTAACCATCGAAAACCTGCACAAAGGCAAGCACGCCAAGCAATCACGCGAGCTGAGCCGGTTGTCGGCGACCACCGTCGGGGTGATCCAGCCCATTATCGAGGCAGGTCAGCAGCAAGGCCTTTTTCGTCAGGACATCGACATCAATCACGTCTACTTGATGATCGCCTCGCTGTGCTACTTCTATAACTCCAACCAGCACACGCTCTCCTCATTTCTGGGTCAGAACCTCGCCGAGCCGGGCCAGCAGCAGGACTGGCTGGCCTTTATCAGCGATCTGGTGATACGCGGGGTCATGGCGCTGCCAATTGACACCGCAGATCAGTGAGTGCCGGGGTTGGCCCGCAGGTGCGCAACCCGTTGTTCCAACCCTTGCCACGCGGGTTCGGTCGAGGCGAATCGCTGACGCAGATAAGCTGCCAGCTCACTGAGCTGGCGATTCGACAGACTGTCCTTGAAGGCGGGCATATATCCCAGGTCCGCCGTTGCCGGAACCGGGATGCCTTGCATGATGACGTTGAGCAGGTTGTCAGGCAGCGCGCTGTGCACATTGCTGTTATTGGCCAGAGACGGGCTGACCCCAAACAGCGTTGGCCCGGCCCCGTCGGCGTGACAGGCCTGACACGCCCCCTCGAACACTCGCTGGCCGTTGCTTAGCGACACGGCTTGCGCACTCGCCTGCGCTGCTTGCGGGGTCTCGACCGGCTCGGCCTGAGCCTGATCAGTAAGCGACGCCAGGTAAACCGCCATCGCCCGGCGATCGGTATCGGGCAGCTTGGCCAGCTCAGTGACCACCGGCCCCATCGGTCCAGCGGCCACACCGTGAGCATCGGAATAACCTGTGCTCAGGTAGGTAAACAGTTGATCCTCGGTCCAGGGCGTTGGCGCTTTGGACAACCCGTTCAGCGCTGGCGCCTCCCAACCATCCACCGTACCGCCAGCCAAAAATGCCTGACCGCCCTTTGCCGCGCCCATGAAATTGCGCGGCGAATGGCAGGCCGCGCAGTGGCCCAACCCGTTGACCAGATACGATCCGCGATTCCATTGCGCGCTGCGCTGCGGTTGCGCCTTGACCTCCCCAGAGCGCAGAAAAATCGCATTCCAACCCGCCATCAGCGGCCGCAGGTTGAACGGGAATTGCATGTCGTTAGCCTTGGCTGGCTGACTCACCGGGTCTTGTGACATCAAGTAGGCATACAGGGCCTGCATGTCGGCATCGTCGATATTTCTGAACGACGTGTATGGAAAAGCCGGATAGAGATGTTTTCCGTCCCGACTGATGCCCTCGCGCATGGCCCGCTCGAACGCCGTGTATGACCACTTGCCAATGCCTGTTTCCGGATCGGGTGTGATGTTGGTGCTGTACAGCGTGCCGAAAGGCGTTTGCATCGCCAGCCCGCCCGCATTGGTGACGCCGCCCGGCGTGGTGTGGCACACCGCGCAGTCCCCCACCGCCGCCAGCAAACGCCCGCGCTCCAGCGTTGCGGCCGACCAGGTGCCGAGCGCCGGTGGCGCAATGGGGGCGATTTCCGCCCGCCACGGCAACGCCGTAGCCGCCATCCCGATCAACGCACCGAACCCCGCCACCACAGGTGCAAACCACCATTTTGAACGCTTGGGCTTGACCGCATCAGGCGCTGGAGCGGCTTCACCTTCCGATTGTTTAAGCGCCGCTAATACCCGCTCGGGGGTAATCGGCAACTCGCGAAAACGAATGCCGGTTGCGTCGAAAATGGCGTTGGCAATGGCTGCCGCACTGGGCACACCGGCTGATTCCCCGGCGCCCATCGGCGGCTCCTGCTGACGCGGCATCATCATCACATCGATCTTCGGCACTTGCTTGAAGGTCAAAATGGGATAAGCGCCCCACTCCTTGCTGCTGACCGTCGACTCTTCAAACGTCACGCGCTCTTTCAACACACGACTGGTGGCCTGAATGACATTGCCATGGATCTGATGCTGCACCCCCGCCGGATTCACCATCATGCCGGCGTCATGGCCGATCACCACCCGGGTCACCGAGACTTCGCCGCTGACCCGGTCGACCGCCACATCCGCCACCCACGCTGCCCACGCCGCGCCAAAGCCGGGGAATTTACTGTGGATATAGCGCGCATACGCGAAGCCCCGACCGCGCAAGATAGTGTCTTGGCCGGGTGTTTGCTTCGGTTCAGTGCGTGCTTGCCAACCGGCACGCGCAGCCGTGGCCTTGACCAGTTCCGAGGCGCGCTCATCGTGTAAATAGCGCAAGCGGTATTCGACCGGATCGACCTTGGCGGCAAATGCCAGCTCATCGATATAGGATTCGTGGGCAAAGGTGTTGGGCAACGCCGACACACCGCGCATCCACGACGCCCGTACCATGGGCGCCATGTCGTTGATGGTGACGCGCATGTGTTCAAAGTCATAGGGCGGAATCGACGTCCGATCGCCCATTTCAAACATCGCCGCCACCGGCTCGACCCGCCCGGTCAGCAGCAAGGCCAGGGTCGGCGCGCCATTGGAGGGATAACTGGTCTGGAAGTCATAGCCCGCAACGCCACCCTCGGCATTGAGACCGCCATCCACTTCCATCAGTTGCGCCGAACCTTTGGGCTCCCACACATGCTCCTGTTCACGGGTCAGTTGCACCCGCACAGGCAAGCCCACAGCACGGGACAACAGCACCGCATCGGCACACACGTCATCGGCACAGTTGCGCCCATAACATCCTGCCGCTTCCATGCGAATAATTTCGATCTGTGCTTCCGGGTACTCCAGCAGCCAGGCCAGGTCAGCGCGCAACAAGTGCGGGTTTTGCGTGCCCGACCACACGCGTATGTGCTCGGGCTGATAGTCCGCCAGCCCGCAGGACGGGCCGATGGAACCGTGAATCTGATAAGGCCACAGGTAGCTGCGAGGCATTCGTTCAGTGGCCTGCTCCAATGCCTGCTGCACATTGCCCTTGTCCAGAACAACACGCTGGATACGCGGGTTGTCACGAATAGCCTGCTCGACATCCGTCATGTCGGGGAGTTTTTGATTCCAGGGTTTCCACGTCACCGTGAGCGCCTGTGCGGCTTTTATAGCCTGCTCTTCACGCAGCGCCACCACGCCCACAAAGTCGCCGATCACCACCACTTTGACCACGCCGGGAATATGCGCAATGGATGATTCGTCCACGTGCAACAAGCTTTTACCGACAAAGTCGCCACTGTCCAGCCCGGCATAGGGCGGGCGAATCACCCGCCCGTGGAGCATGTCGGGCAGACGCATGTCGTGCACGTAGGTCAACTCGCCAGTGGCTTTGGCGGGAATGTCTACCCGCGCCGAGGATTGGCCCACCAGCCGATAATCCTGCACCGCCTTGAGCGGCGCATCGCCGGTGATACTCACCACATGGCGTTCGCCTGCGACCAGTTCGGCAAAGCTCAGGTGACGGCCATCGCTGTTGTTGACCACGCCGTTTTCAATCTGCAATGACTGCGCTTCGACACCCCACACCCGGGCCGCCCGGGCCAGCAGAAAACGGCGTGCTTCAGCTGCCGCATTGCGCAAAGGCACGGCGGTGATTTGCAGTGTTGCACTGGCGATGGTTGCGCCCTGATTGGGTGCATTGTCCGTGTCGCCCAGCACCATGCACACCTGCTCCAGCGCCAGATCCAGCTCCTCCGCGACGATTTGCGCCAGTGAAGTGCGGATCCCTGTGCCCAGATCGACGTGGCCATTAAAGCCATACACCTGACCGTCATCGTTGACCGCAATGAATAGCGCCTGCTCCTTGGGCTTGAGCTCCGGCACGCCGCCTTTAGCAACCGGCCCGGAAGGTGGTTGAATCTGATCCACCACCAGCAAAACGCCAGACTTGGCCAACAACTGATCACGGGTGAGCGTGGTAAGGGTCATAGTCATTATCCGTTCAAGGCTTTTGACGGGCGGCACGCATGACCGCTCGAACAATTTCGATATGGGTGCCGCAACGGCAGAGGTTGGCTGACAGCTCGTTCAGCACCTGCTCTTCGCTGGGATGGGGATTGCGATCAAGCAGCGCCTTGGCCGTCATGATCATGCCGTTCATGCAATAGCCGCATTGCGCGGCCTGCTCATCGATAAAGGCTTGCTGCACCGGGTGCAGCCGCTCGCGACTGCCAATACCTTCAAGGGTGGTAATGCTTCGGCCCTCGGCACCTGATAGCGGGAAGACACAAGAACGGGCGGCCACCCCGTCGATGATCACAGTGCACGCCCCGCACTCGCCCAGACCACAGCCGTATTTAGGGCCATTGAGTAGCAAATCGTTGCGCAATATCAGCAATAGCGGTGTATCGGCCATCGCGCTGACGACGACGCGCTGGCCGTTGACGTCAAGTGTTACCGTTTTCAGCGGCGCAAGGGTTTGATCGCTCATTCAAGGCTTCCCCAAGTAGCAATGTCCGCACTGTGTTGAGCGGATCTTATTAAGTGTTTACTTCATGAAACGGGCGGACCAAAGCGCTGCACGCGCAGATAAAAGAGGTTCATCGGTTTGATGAAGTAACTACTTAATCAAACCGGGAGCAAGAACGATGCCAGGGCAGTCAGTCAGCTTATTCGCTACTGTCGTCGACCATTTTTCGCAGTAGATACAGCATGGCGACCCGCTCAGCCGGATTGAGATTGGCCATCGTCAGTTCGCTCACTTGCAGTGCATGGGGCTGAGTTTCGCGCACCAATTGCTCACCTTCCCGAGTGAGGCTGACGATCACTTTGCGTTTGTCGTGTTCGGCAGGCGCCAGACTGATCAGATTGCGTGCCTGCAAGCGCTCGACAATGCCACGAATCGTGGCCTGGTCGACCGCAGTGGCTTTGATCAGCTCACTTAACGAGCTGGGGCCATGATTGTGGACTGCACAGAGGGTAATGAACTGCACGGCGGTCAATTGTGAATTACCAATATTTTGCTGAAATATGGCCATATGGCGCTGGTAGGCTTTGCGCAATAAATGGCCCACCTGCTCGGAAAAATCGTAATTCATGAGGCTCTCAGGTTGCATGTCTGTTGGGAAATGGGGTGTGACCTTAACCTGCGCAGGCTCCTACACATAGTGCGTAGCAGCTGACGAGCTCTGCGAGGCTGCGTTCGGCGGCGCAGCCGTCGTGAAACCGCTCAAGCCCAAACGTCAGGCAGATACAAAGCCCGGGCTTGGGAATTCAGATACATCGCGCGCATAGATCTTGCGACGATTGCATCGTCGAACGCAGCCTCGCAAAGCTCGTCAGCTGCTACGAGATTTGCGGTCGCGGCATTGGCATCTCGTTAACCACCCCGCCCGTGACCACGGCCACGTCATCCAGATACACATCGCAATGACGCAGCGGAATATCGAGGTGACACGGCGTTTTGCGAGTACCCCCCACTTCGGTATTGGGCCCGGTTGAAAACAGAAAATTACCTTCAAATGCCCGTGCGTCCATGCACATGCCATCATTTTTGTCGTGCAACCCCATGGCGGTCCATTGCGCACGCGGCTGCAAGCCCCAACCAATGTGGGAGATGCCATACACCTCGGGGTCATTGAAATATTTCAGGTAATCACTCAGGTATTCGGCTTCGAAGCCCCCGTGAATAGCGGTAATAAACCCCTTGTCGATTTCCAGAGTAATTTGCTCACGCGAGTAGTTTTTGAACGGCAGCACAATGTCGCCCACGTCGATCACCAGCACGCCCTGGGCGGTCTCTTCGTTGGGCCAGGAGAACAGAAAACCGCTGGGCCAATGATCCCAACGGCCCGGCTCATCGGCAAAACCATATTCAGTCACCGCCGGGTACTGCCCCAGCAACGCCTTGAAATCACTGCCCGCCCTAGAGCGCACGTGCATCGAGCGCGCTTGCTTGAGCAGCTTTTCAGCCGCCAGCACACGGGCCTTGTCCGCCAGGGTGGGCAACATGCGCGCCAGCACTTCCGGCGGTTCAACCGCCAGCAAGATGCGCGTGCCCGTTTTGAGAATCTGCTCCTGCTCTGGGGAATGCAGCAGCATCATGGTGTCCACAATCAGGTCAGCCGCTTCCAGCGCGCGCTGGGCGGCAATGTTGCCCGTCAGTGCCGTATCGCCACAGTAGGCGGTCATGTCATTGCCCATGGCCATAGGATGGTTGAACGATGGCAGTTCCACGGCATACACCTTGGCCCCCAGCCGCTGAGCGGCCTCCATCGCCGCCCGCACAGTGCGCGGGTTGGAATAGTGGCTCTTGAGCACTGCAACACTTTGGGTCGCATCCACTTTTGACAGTGACAACACGTGCTCAAACATTTGAGTCAACTCGCAGTCGCTTACCGGCATTCACTCATCCTCTCAATAGACTGGCTGCATACAGGCAACACCCTCGCTCGCTCCACAAAAATGAAGCAAGGCGGCAACCTCTCGAAACTAGAGCGTACACGCTATTTTAAATTGAGCGTAGATTATTTTTGCCGTTCGTTTAAACACTCAAAATCACCTTAAATCTCAATGAATAAAGGCTAAATCAGGCGAATACTTGTCTCAGCGCTCAAGTTTATTTTGATAAAAAGGACTATACAGAATAAAAATATATAGCGTATACACTGTAAATATCTGGACGAAGCCGAACGCCTAGCGCCAGTCATTTTCAGAATAAAAGGAAGCCTTGCATGCCCACACAACAGAAAATCGCCATCGTCGGCGCCGGCCTGGGCGGTGCTGCCGCCGCCACGCTGCTGCAGAAAGCTGGATTCCAGGTCGATGTTTATGAGCAGGCCCCGGCGTTTTCCCGCATCGGTGCGGGGATTCACATGGGCCCCAACATCATGAAGATTTTTCGCCGTATGGGCATTGAGCAACAGCTCAGCGAGATGGGCTCGCACCCTGACTTCTGGTTCAGCCGGGACGGCGCCAGCGGCGACTACCTGTCGCGCATCCCGCTGGGTGAGTTTGCCCGCAAGGAATACGGTGCGGCCTACATCACCGTGCACCGGGGTGACCTGCACGCACTGCAAATGTCGACCATCGCCCCCGGCACCACTCACTTCAACAAATGCCTGACCCGCCTCGAAGAAACCGACACCCACGTCAACCTGTTCTTCAGCGACGGCACCCGCACCCAAGCCGATATTGTCATCGGTGCGGACGGCATCAATTCGAAAATTCGTGAAGAATTGCTCGGCGCAGAAAAACCGCTGTACAGCGGCTGGGTCGCCCACCGCGCCCTGATTCGCAGCGAAGACCTGACCCGCTACAACCTGAACTTCGAGAACTGCGTGAAGTGGTGGAGCGAAGACCGCCACATGATGGTCTACCACACCACCGCCAAGCGCGATGAGTACTACTACGTCACCGGCGTTCCTCACGCCGCCTGGGATTTTCAGGGCAATTTCGTCGACAGCAGTCGCGAAGAAATGTTTGACGCCTTCCAGGGTTACAACCCGACCGTTCAGGCCCTGATCCACTCCAGCGAAAGTGTCACTAAATGGCCGTTGCTCAATCGCAACCCGTTGCCGCTGTGGAGCCGTGGCCGACTGGTACTGCTGGGGGATGCTTGCCACCCGATGAAGCCGCACATGGCCCAAGGCGCCGGCATGGCCATTGAAGATGCCGCCATGCTCACCCGCTGCCTGGAGGAAACCGGGCTGAGCGACTACCGCACCGCTTTCAACCTGTATGAAGCCAACCGCAAAAACCGCGCCTCGCGGGTACAAGCCGTCTCCAATGCCAACACCTGGCTGCGCACCCAGGAAGATCCGGCCTGGGTCTATGGCTACGACATCTACAGCCACGCGCTTGAATCGGAAGTGGTCGCATGAGCACGTTTATAGAGGGCGGCAACGTTCAAGCCAATGGCATTCGTCAACACTACTTGCGCTACGGGGGCCAGCAAAACGGCAGCAAACCGGTTCTGCTGCTGATACCCGGCATCACCAGCCCGGCGATTACCTGGGGGTTTGTCGCTGAGCGTTTGGGGGCGCAATTCGACACTTACGTGCTGGATGTGCGCGGTCGCGGGTTGTCTTCCAGCGGGCCTGAACTTGATTACAGCAGCGATACCTGTGCCGACGACATCAACGCGTTTGCTCAAGCCATGGGCTTTGACCACTACCACTTGGCCGGTCACTCGATGGGCGCGCGCTTTGCCGTGCGCAGTGCCGCGCAGCACCCCGCAGGCGTGAAAAGCCTGGTACTGATCGATCCGCCCGTGTCCGGGCCGGGGCGGCGCGAGTACCCCAGCAAACTGCCGTGGTACGTGGACTCGATCCGCCTTGCCGAACAAGGCATGGACGCACAGGCCATGCGCGCCTTCTGTCCGACCTGGACGCTGGAGCAATTGCAACTGCGCGCCGAATGGCTGCACACCTGTTATGAACCCGCCATTGTTCGCGCCTTCAACGACTTCCATAACGTGGACTTTCATCAAGACCTGCCCGCACTCAGTGTGCCGACACTGTTGATGGTGGCCGGGCGTGGCGGCGTGATTCAGCCCGAAGACGAGGCCGAAATACTTGACCTGCAACCGCGCATTCAGATCGCACGCGTCGAAAACGCCGGGCACATGATCCCGTGGGATGACCTTGAAGGCTTCCTGACTGCCTGCATCGCCTTCCTCGCCCACCCTCAAAGGAGTTACCCGTGATCAAGCCTTACCGTATCGGCCAGATTGTGCCGAGCTCCAACACCACCATGGAAACCGAGATTCCGGCGATGCTGACGGCGCGCCAGTTGATCCGCCCCGAGCGCTTTACCTTTCACTCCAGCCGCATGCGCATGAAACAGGTGCGCAAAGAAGAACTGGCCGCCATGGACGGTGAATCCGACCGCTGCGCCATCGAACTGTCCGACGCCCGAGTCGACGTATTGGGTTACGCCTGTCTGGTGGCAATCATGGCGATGGGCTTGGGGTACCACCGTCAATCCGAGCAGCGCCTGACTCGGGCCACGGCTGAAAATGACGGCAACGCCCCCGTGATCACCAGCGCGGGCGCTCTCATTGACGCATTGAAAGTGATGGGCGCGAAAAAGATCGCTATTGTCGCGCCCTATATGAAGCCGCTGACCGAATTGGTGGTGGATTACATCCGCGAGGAAGGCTTCGAGGTGGTGGACTGGCGTGCACTGGAGATACCCGACAACCTGCAAGTGGCCCAGCATGACCCGGCCAACCTGCCCGGTATTGTCAACGGCATGAACCTTGAAGGCGTGGACGTCATTGTGCTGTCGGCCTGCGTGCAAATGCAGTCGCTGCCCGTGGTGCCGCACGTTGAAGCGCAAACCGGCAAGCCCGTACTGACCGCTGCCATCGCCACCACTTACGCCATGCTTAAGGCCCTCAATCTGGAGCCGATTGTTCCGGGTGCCGGGGCATTACTTTCAGGCGCGTATCAATAGGAGCTGAACATGTCTGAAGAACTGAGTGCCGACGCCAACTATCAGGGCGTATGGGGCCAACGAATCGGTTTCGGAAAAAAATCGGCGTTGCTGATGATCGACTTTATGCAGGGCTACACCCTTGAGGGCGCGCCTCTGTTCGCTCCCGGCGTCGTCAGTGCCGTAGCCGAAAGCGTCGAACTGCTGGCTTGCGCCCGCGATCAGCAGATACTGGTGGTGCACACCAACATTCGCTATCACCCGGGGCATTTTATCGACGGTGGCATCTGGGTTAAAAAAGCCCCGGTCATGAAAGACATGGTTGAGGGCAATCCACTGGCCGCCTTTTGCGAGGCCGTGCAGCCCAACCCGGACGAAGTCGTGATCAGCAAGCAATACGCCAGTTCGTTTTTCGGCACCAGTCTGGCATCCCTGTTGCACGCTCAAGGGGTCGACACCGTGGTGCTGGCCGGTTGCTCGACCAGCGGCTGCATCCGGGCCACGGCGGTGGATGCGGTGCAACACGGTTTTCGAACCATCGTTGTGCGCGAATGTGTCGGTGATCGTCATAGCGCACCCCATGAAGCCAATTTGTTCGATATCGACAATAAATACGGTGACGTTGTCAGCAAGCAGGAGGCCATCAAACAGTTCAAAATTAGCCAATAGATTGACCGGCGGACAGGGTAGTCCGCCCCAGAACCAGGCCACAGAGCACTGGTCGCCACTACTGAGCAAGGGCCTGATTCGAGGCCTGCCCAGTCTTCTGACTCTGCCTTTGGAAGCCGCTGTACGAGCCTGCCAAAGCACTGATCGCGGCTACACCCATAACAATACGTCACCGCCAGGAGACACACATGCCCTCTGCAAATGCTGGTACAACCCTTGCGACCACTGTCGCAGACCCGTTACAGGTGCTTTATCGCAAGATCACCTGGAAGCTCATTCCCTTTCTTTGCTTTTGTTATCTGGCCTCTTATCTGGACCGGATCAACATCGGCTTTGCCAAGCTGCAAATGCTCGGCGACTTGCAGTTCAGTGAAACGGCGTTCGGCCTGGGTGCGGGCCTGTTTTTTGTGGGCTATATCCTGTTCGAAGTACCGAGCAACCTGGCCCTTGAAAAAGTCGGGGCCAAAGTCTGGATCGCCCGCATCATGATCAGTTGGGGGCTGTTGTCGGCCTGCACCATGCTCGTCACCACCCCGACCCAGTTCTATGTGGTGCGCTTCCTCTTGGGCGCGGCAGAAGCGGGCTTTCTGCCGGGCGTGCTGTATTACTTGACCACCTGGTTTCCGACCCATCGGCGCGGGCGCATCATCGCCCTGTTTATGATCGGCATGCCCCTGTCCAGCGTTATAGGTGGGCCGCTGTCAGGCTGGATCATGGGCGCGTTCGACAACACGGCGGGCCTTCACGGCTGGCAATGGTTGTTCATCCTTGAAGCGGTGCCCACCGTACTGTTGGGTATCTTGACGTTCTGGGCATTGCCCAACAGTCATCACTCGGTCAAATGGTTGAGCCCCGAGGAAAAGTCCCTGCTCGAAACAGAGCTGCGCCTGGACGACGCCGAAGGCAAGCACAGCAAACACAGCTTTCGTGACGGTTTCTTCAACCTGAAAGTCTGGATGCTGGGCGGGATCGATTTTTCCATCCTGCTGAGCGCCTACGCGATGGCCTTCTGGATGCCGACCTTTATCCGCAATGCGGGGGTGGCGGACAACTTCCATATCGGCGTACTGACCGCCCTGCCCAGCGCCGCCGCCGTGATTGGCATGCTGATGATCGGCGCCAGCTCTGACCGTCGCCGCGAACGCCGCTGGCATATCATTGTGCCGTTTCTGATTGGCGCGGCTGCGATGGCTGGCACCACCTTTTTCAGCCACAACGTGTTTGCCACGGTGTTGCTGTTTGGTATTGCTTCGGCGGCCATCATCGGCGCCGTGCCGGTGTTTTTCAGCTTGCCGGCGACCTTTCTCAAAGGCCGAGCGGCCGCCACCGGCTTTGCCCTGGCCTGCTCACTGGCCAATATTGCCGGACTGGTGAGCAACTCGTTGATGGGTATTGCCATCGACGTCACCGGCAGCGGCAACGGCGCGCTGTGGTTCTTCGCGCTCTGCCTGCTGCTGAGCAGCCTGCTGGTGATCGCCTTACCGGCGAAGCTGGTTAACCGCTGAAACAACACGCCAAAACCTCGTAGCAGCTGACGAGCTCTGCGAGGCTGCTGCGACGAGCGTTGTCTTTCCTGTGCGTGACAGTCGCTCTGGCGCACAAAAAACTCCACAATGGCCGCTGGCTAAAAATGGAGAAGAAAAAATGGAAGCCCCTTCAAGTCAATCCCCAGACAGCACCCTTCTCGACGCCCACAGCGAACCCCGGCTCGACGCCATCGAGATTCGCATTCTCGGCTCGCTGATCGAGAAACAAGCCACCAACCCTGAAACCTACCCGCTGACGCTCAATGCGCTGGTACTGGCGTGCAACCAGAAAACCAGCCGTGAACCGGTGATGAGCCTGACCCAAGGGCAAGTCGGGCACAGCTTGCGCGCACTGGAAGGCCGCGGCTTTACCCGTCTGGTAATGGGCAGCCGGGCAGACCGCTGGGAACATCGAGTGGATAAGGCGCTGGAGCTGGTGCCCGCCCAAGTGATCCTGCTGGGCCTGCTGTTTCTGCGCGGCCCACAAACCCTCAACGAGCTTTTGACCCGCAGTTCGCGCATGCACGACTTTGAAGACACTGAGCAAGTGCAGCACCAGCTCGAACGCTTGATAGCGCGCGATCTGGCACTACTGGTGCCACGCCAGAGCGGCCAGCGCGAAGATCGCTACATGCATGCACTGGGCGACCCGGCCGACATCGACACCTTGATGGCTGCCCGTCAGCAACCCGCCGAACGCAGCAGCAGTGCTGGGGTTTCGCTGGAGCGTTTTGAAGCGCTGGAGGCGCGCATTGCCGCGCTGGAAGCGCGCTTGGCAGAGCTGGAGTAAACCCGCAAACGGGCGAGGTGACTCGCCCGCCACCTTGTCAGCTGCGAGCAAAGGCCACAGCCGCCTGAAACTGCTCAGGGGTGGGGCGAACGCCGGTGTACAGCACAAACTGCTCCAGCGCCTGAATCGCGATCACTTCCAGCCCGGTGATCACCTGCTTACCCTGCGCACGCCCACGTTTGATCAAGGGTGTTTCGACAGGAATGGCCACCACGTCGAAGACAATCTCGGCACCGTCCACCGCATCTTCCTCAAAGGCCAAATCATCTGCTTCGGCCCCGCCCGCCATCCCCACCGGCGACACATTGATCAGCATTTGCGGCCTGTGTGCGCCCAATTGCACTTGCCACGTGTAGCCGCAACTTGTCGCCAGCGCCGTACCGGTCCCCTGATTGCGTGCAACCACGAGGCCGTTGTGATAACCGCCATCGCGCAAGGCGCTCGCTACGGCCTTGGCCATGCCACCGCTGCCCAGCAGAGCAAAGGTCGTGTCTTTAGGAACCTGATGGGTCTCAAGCAATTGCGCGATGGCGATGTAATCGGTGTTATAGGCCTTAAGGTGCCCGTCGGTATTGACGATGGTGTTGATCGACGCAATCGCCTGCGCTGACGCATCCAGCTCATCCACCAGCGCGATGCAGGCTTCCTTGAACGGCATGGACACGCCGCACCCGCGAATCCCCAACGCTCTGATGCCGGTCACGGCGCCCGTCAGATCCTTGGTGGTAAAGGCCTTGTAGTAAAAATTGAGGCCTAGTTGCTCGTACAGATGATTATGAAAACGCAGTCCAAAGTTGCCCGGTCGACCTGACAGCGATATGCACAACCGGGTGTCTTTGTCCGGATTCATTTGCATGCCCATCTCCTTGCTGAATGTTTTCTAATGATAGGTTTGACTGAAACGTGAGGCGCTGCGCTTAAACGTGTCAGCCCCCGCAAGACCTTACACAAAATTTACTCACGGGCTTCGCAGTTTTTTCGAAACCGCTGTCTGATGGTTATCCCCGCACGCTTTATGCGGGCCGTGCTGAAGTTCGAGGAATCGTCATGATGCGTTCTCTCCCCGCAGTCGCTTTACTTATTGGCGCATTGGCTGTCACAGGCCCGGCTTCAGCCCATGGCGGCTGGGGTGCCGGCCCGGCCATCGTAGGCGCAGTGGTGGGTGCTGCCGTCATCGGCTCGGTGATTGCCGGCCAGCAAGAACGTCCGGTGTATGTGCAACAACAACCCGTCTATGTTCAGCCGCAACCGGTCTATGTGCAGGCTCCACCCGTGTATTACCAGCCACAGCCGGTGTATGTACAGGCTCCGCAGCCGGTCTACTATCAAGGTCATTACGGTCGGCCGCAGCCAGTGTATTACGGCCCGCCACGGGGCTATTACGGCCCGCCTCGCTGGTAATCGGCACGCGGGTTAAGGGCAAAGGCCCAAAAAACTGGCATGAAAGTCGCTTGTGAATCTGCTAACCCGCTGCAATTGCGGCATAAAGTAACGCCATGCAGCGGCATGTACTCAGACCACGAGACGCTATAAAAACAAGGACGCCTGGTATGCCAACCCAAAACCCGCACCGCATTGTCGGCTTGTGCACCTCCAACAAGGTCTACAACACCCTGACAGAACTCAAGCAGCTTGAAGGCCACCGCACCGCAAAAATGGTGTCGCTGCTGGCCCAGCATCTTGTCCATCAGGGCCTGTTGAGCGAAGAGGACGTCATGCACATGCTCGATCAAGTGGTCGACTAAGGATCACCCCACTGACATCAATGGCGACTATCACCCGCAATGATTTTTTGAAGGGCGGCCACGGCCGTAAGCTAAGCTCAATTAGTCGGAGGTGTGTATGCCCAACGTTCATGTGATGTCAGTCATTGGCAGTGCCGTTCCCGCCCCACTCAGGGCTGACGGTCTGCTCGCCTGCTGGTACGTGGTTATCGACGGCGTTACCGTCAGTGGCCCCTTCTCTACCCGCGCTGCCGCCGAGGTCATAGCCACCAGCGAAACAGGTAAAACAACGCCACACTTAACACGACACTGAGCAGCACGTTGCGACTCCAGAGCATCAGCCCTATCGCGCACAGCCCGGCCAGCAGGTAAGGATTAGCGGGACTGAGATTCAGGGTGTGATCCTTGATAAAAATGATCGGCCCACAAATCGCCGTCAGCATTCCCGGCACCGCAAACCCCAGGAACTCCTTGACCCCTCGATTCAGGCGAATCGGCAAACGCGGCTCCAGAAACAGGTAGCGGTTGAAAAACAGAATCAACGTCATCCCGCCAATAATCACCCAGATCATGCCAAGTACCCTCCCACGCGCTTGCACACATAACCCGCGCACATGCCCGCAAGGCCCGCGAGCACAATGGCCGATTCCCACTGCCAATGACTGAACAGCACCACGCACAGCAGTGAAACCGCCACGCACACGACGGTGGGAAGGTTGCGCACTATTGGGGTAATCAGCGCAATAAAGGTCGCCGCAATCGAGAACTCAAGCCCCAACTGATCCAGCCCCGGAATGCTTTTGCCCAGCACTACGCCTAGCAGGGTGAAGATATTCCAGCCTACGTACATGCACAGTCCCACGCCCAGCGCGTACCAGCGATTAAAGGTCTGGCGGTCAAACGGGCTGACCAGCGCAAAGAACTCGTCAGTCAGCAAAAAACCCAGGCCAAAACGCCACTTGCCAGGCATAGGCGCCACCAGCGGGCGCAGGTGCATGGCGTACAACAGGTGTTGCGAGGTCAACAGCAGCGTGGTCACCAAAATCGAAATCACACTGGCACCGCCCTTGATCATGCCAATGGCCACCAGTTGGGCAGCGCCGGCAAACACGAACAAGGACAAGCCCTGACTTTGCATCGGGGTCAGTTGGGCATCAATCGCCGTCGAGCCTGCAAGCAAGCCCCAGGGCGCGCACGCCAACGTTAAAGGAAGACAGGCAATCGCACCGCGGGTAAATGCAATGCGAGGAACAGTAGTAGGCATCTAAATGCATCCGGACAGTCAGCAGCGTCAAAGGGTCGCAGCTCGAGCTAAAAAAGTCTTGAACGATCGGGTTATTCAACGAGTCGATGAGTGTAACCGCTGAGGTGCAGCGGTCTGACAGGTTTGACGGAAAACTGATCGTAGTCTTTAGTCAGCGGGCATACCCCACCTGTTTTCATTCACAGCCATCACGAGGAACCACCATGAAAGACCTGAAATCCGCCAAGGAAAGCAGAAAGGCCGATCTGCGGACACCTACGGCGCTGAGCGAAGAAGCCTGCATCAACATTGCGGCTGAAGTGAATGCTCTACTGGCAGACACCTTTGCCATTTACATCAAAACCAAAAACTTCCACTGGCACATGTCCGGCCCGCATTTCCGTGACTTCCACCTGCTACTGGACGAACAAGCCGACCAGATTTACGCCACGACCGATGCCATTGCCGAGCGCGTGCGCAAGCTGGGTCGCACCACCATTCGTTCGATCGGCCATATCAAACGACTCCAGCGCCTGCTGGACAACGACGCCGAATTTGTAACCCCAGAAGACATGCTGGCAGAGCTGCGCGAAGACAATATCCAGCTGGCCGGCTACATGCGTGAAACCCACGACATGTGCTCGGAGTTGGGCGACGTTGCCACCACCAGCCTGCTGGAAAACTGGATCGACGAAGCTGAAGAGCGCGTCTGGTTCCTGTTCGAGTCGTCACGCACCAAGTAACACTCGATTCGTGTAGCCCTGCGCATGGGCAAAAAGCCTTTAGCAGCGGCTACACGCGCATGAAATTTGTTTCACAGTCTTTGCAGGTAACGCACGCTATATTCGGGTTGCTCATTTAATGAACCCTTCGCCCGCACCCTCCCCCGCGGGCTTTTTTTTGCCTGTCAAATACCCTGTTTGAATACCAGTGCCTTCAAACCGCATTCAGCATCGGCATCAGGAAATTCCGGCGGGTTGTCCAGACGTTGAACAAACCTCAAGGCAGGTGCATCCACCGTGACGCCTTCAATCAGGAAGTCCGACCCCAAGGCCGGATCATTCATGCAGGCCAGCACTGTTCCGTTGTCAGTCAGCAGTTCCGGCAAGCGGCGCACCACGCGCTGGTAATCCTTGGTCAACAAAAAGCTGCCTTTCTGAAAGGACGGCGGATCAATGATCACCAGATCATACGGCCCCATGCTTTTGACCTTGCCCCAGGACTTGAACAGATCATGCCCAAGAAAGCTCACCTTGCTCATGTCATGCCCATTGAGCCGGTGGTTATCCCGACCCCGGCTCAGCGCGGCGCGGGACATATCGAGGTTGACCACATGCTGCGCGCCCCCTTCGATGGCCGCGACCGAAAAACCGCAGGTGTAGGCAAACAAATTCAAGACCCGCTTGCCCTCGGCATGTTGCCGCACCCAGTCGCGGCCATAGCGCATGTCCAGAAACAAACCGTTGTTCTGCTTGCGGCCCAGGTCGACGCAATACCGCAAACCCCCTTCGGTCAGCGTCCATTCATCAATCGCCTCCCCCACCAGCCATTCGGTGTCACTTTGCAGGGTATAGCGATGCTGCAATACCAGCGTATGCGCGCCGCTGGCCTGCCACACAGGCTGCTGGGCAAGATTCAGCAACAACTGCTTTAGCGCGTCAAGCTGTTCAGGTTCAGGCTCCTTGAACAGCGAAACCAATACCACGCCTTGCAGCCAGTCCACCGTCAATTGCTCTAGCCCCGGCCAGCACCGCCCACGCCCATGGAACAAGCGCCGCGTTTCTGCGGGCGCAGCTTCCAGAGCGATCGATAAATGCTGGTTAAGAGTGCTTAGCGCTTCAGGAGTCATCGGGCTGGCCGGTCAATTCAAAGGGCCGGCATTTTACACAATTGCCAGGCACTGAGTGCTGCACGACCGTTCAGTTAGCGCTCAGGTTCAAACTGCTACCCTTCTACCGCGCCGCGGTCTGCGCGAGAAACAGCCATCGACCTAACGCCCAAAAAAAGATTATTTACATCAAATACATCGTGTAAACCCCCGCAAATACAGGAATTTCAAACAATCTTGGTCCATACTCGGCAAATGTAACCCGATGTGTAAATCAACCTTCGGGTCGCAGCACTCACCCACCCTTTTTGAGTCAAACTGCGTGAAAATTTATCTTTCTATGTTGAGCCTGATTCTAGTTCTGACAGGCACCGCCGCTTCTTCAGTTGCCGCAGCGACTGAAAGCACATTAGCGCCACGCGATACCTCACAACTGCACATTGCTTCTGGCAGCGCCATGCTGGTTGACCTGCAAACCAATAAAGTCATTTTTGCCAGCAACCCCGACGTCGTCGTCCCCATTGCTTCCGTCAGCAAGTTAATGACGGCCATGGTGGTGCTGGATGCCAAGCAGTCGATGGACGAGTACATTTCGGTCAATATCAGCGACACACCGGAAATGAAGGGCGTGTTTTCCCGCGTCAAACTGGGCAGCGAGCTGTCGCGTCATGAAATGATGCTGATCACTTTGATGTCTTCGGAAAACCGCGCCGCCGCGAGCCTCGCCCACCACTACCCCGGTGGTTATGTCGCATTTATTGCCGCGATGAATGCCAAGGCAAAAAGCCTGGGCATGATGAATACGCATTACGTCGAACCGACCGGCCTGTCGATGCACAACGTGTCCACGGCGCGGGACTTGAGCAAGCTGCTATCTGCGGCGCGCAAATACCCGATGCTGAGCCAGTTGAGCACCACCAAAGAAAAAACCGTGGCGTTCCGTAAACCTAACTACACGCTGGGTTTTCGTAATACCGATCACTTGGTCAACAAAGACAAGTGGAACATCAAGATCACCAAAACCGGCTTTACCAATCAGGCAGGCCACTGCCTGGTACTGGTTACCGAAATGGGCAACCGCCCGGTATCGCTGGTCATTCTTGATGCGTTTGGCAAATACACCCACTTTGCTGATGCCGGGCGTATTCGTAATTGGGTAGAAACAGGAAAAAGCGGCAGCGTGCCCGATGTGGCCCTGCGCTATAAAGCGGACAAGAACCTGAAATCCCGCCACGAAGCAGGTAAGTGATGAATAAGGGAGGCGAAATATAAAAGCAGGCACCCGCTTTGGGGAGAGGGATCAAAACAGATGCCTGCGTGCTGCTCTTTATGATTTCACAGGCTTGGAGGGGACCTTCTTAACCGTTTCGACGGTGGTTTCTCTCGGCCTGCGCTTTGCTTCTTCCAACGGAATAAACAGACCAGTGACTGAATCGCGAGCACGCTTGTTTTTCATTTGAGACTCCTGAGATAACCCCGAACACCGCTGTGTTCAGGCCAATGTCAAAAGAGTAGTTGAGAAAAAACAGCGTTAACCTCTCTTGAAACAAGCGCTTGCAGTTCAGTCAGCTCCCTTCGCCCTATGGAAGAGAACCCCGCCCAAGGACGGGGTTCCTGTCAGACGCTCACTCAGATCAGTTTTCCAGAGTGGCTTGTTGACCCCCATTGATAGGAATGCGTTTTGCTTTCGCTTCTTCTGGCACGACCCTCTGCAAGTCAATGCTCAGCAAGCCGTTGCTCAGGTTTGCGCCTTTGATCTCGATGTGGTCATCGAGGCGGAAGGACAGTTTGAATGCCCGTTGCGCAATGCCCTGATGCAAGAAGGTCACGCCTTCTTCACTGCTGGTTTCGCGTTTGCTGCCGCTCACGGTCAGCACACCTTTCTCTACTTGCAGGTCCAGATCTTCTTGCTGGAAGCCTGCGGTGGCTACGACGATGCGATAGCTGTCTTCACCGCGTTTTTCAACGTTGTAAGGTGGGTACCCACCGCTCGAATCATTGCGAAGCGCGGTTTCAAACAAGTCACTAAAACGGTCAAAGCCGACAGAATTACGGAACAGTGGCGCCATGGAAAATGCGTTGCTCATAATTTAGCCTCCTGATTTCAGCGAGATTTTGTTTCTGCGACCCGGTTTCGGCATCGCTTAACCCCTAAATAGGGACCACCCAATCCATTTCAAGGGTTTTTTTTCAATTTTTTTTAATTTTTTTTTGCCCGCCTCAGGCAGCGTCCTGGGGCGGATTGTTGACCATATGACGGACTTTTTCGCAGTCGGTTTCACGGCGCATGGCATTGAACAACACCACCGCTTCGGGGTAGTTGCGGGTCAACATCGCCAGCCACTGCTTGAGACGGCCCGGCGCTGAGCGCGGGGTCAATTGCGCCTCGGCCTGGGCCCAGAAATCACGAATCATGGGCTGCAAATCGGCCCACGTCATCGGCACCACCTCTTCACCGGCACGTGCCGCCGCAATCTGGCGAGCCAGATCGGGGCGCGTCACCAGACCACGACCCAGCATGATGTCTTCGGCCCCACTGATTTCGCGGCAACGGCGCCAATCTTCAACCGACCAGATGTCGCCGTTGGCAAATACCGGCACTTTGACCGCGTCCTGCACTTGGGCGATGTACTCCCAATGCGCAGGGGGCTTGTAGCCATCCATCTTGGTTCGCGCATGCACCACGATCTGGCTGGCACCGCCTTCGGCAAGGGCAATCGCACATTCATTAGCGCTGTCAGGCGTGTCGAAGCCCAGACGCATCTTTGCCGTGACCGGAATATGCGCAGGCACGGTGCGGCGCACTTGCAGCAAGATGGCGTGAAGCAATTCCGGCTCTTTGAGCAACACCGCACCGCCGCGGGATTTATTCACCGTTTTGGCCGGGCAGCCGAAATTGAGGTCGATCACCTCGCTGCCCAACTGGCAGGCCAGCGCTGCGTTATCGGCCAGACACGCCGGATCGGAACCCAGCAACTGTACGCGCAGCGGCACACCGGCACGGGTTTTGGCACCGTGCTGCAACTCAGGGGCAAACTTGTGAATATAGGCTTCAGGCAGCAGCCGCTCGGTGACGCGAATAAATTCGGTCACGCACCAATCAATACCACCGGTGCGGGTCAACACATCACGCAGGATGTTATCGACCAACCCTTCCATCGGCGCCAAGGCAATTTGCATGGGGACTCTCATAAAAAACATGCGGCAGTTTACGGGGTTCTGCCGCGATTCGGAATCAGCGACTTGCTCGGGTCAGCGACCTACGACAGCCGGCCCGTAGCCTTCCAGAAACTCGGCCGGTAAGCGCTTGGCCTTGCCGCTGGACAATTCGATGCAAACAAACGTGGTTTGTGCCCGCAGCAAGGTTTTAGCGTCGCGGGGGCGAATCAACTGAAAGTGACGGGTCATGCGCAAGCGACCATCGCACTCAACAATCCAGGTGGCCAGCTGCAACTCATCGCCCTCATAGGCGCTGGCGAGGTAGTCGATCTCATGGCGGGCCACGGCCATGGCGCGATCCAGTCGCCGATACTCGGTCAGATCAAGCCCCAGGCGCTGCGAGTGACGCCAGGCGCAACGCTCAAGCCAGACCACATAAGCGGCGTTATTGGCATGACCAAATCCGTCAATGTCCTCGGCCTGCACTTGCAGATCAATGATGAATGGTGTTGGTAGATCCCACGACATGAGCCGTCTCCGAGGTAGCTGGATGCAGCTGCAAGCTGCAAGCTGCAAGCTGCAAGCTGCAAGCCATAAGCTACAAGCGGCATGTGTTTGTCTGCACGCTTGAAGCTTGAAGCTTACCGCATGCAGCTGCTTCAAAAAGCACCAGACAAACAAAAGGGCCATTCAATAATTGAATGACCCTTTAAAATCCCGCAGAGCGGGTAATCGTGGCGTCCCCTAGGGGACTCGAACCCCTGTTACCGCCGTGAAAGGGCGGTGTCCTAGGCCACTAGACGAAGGGGACACAAACCCTTCTAACAGTGATCAGCGCTGAGTGCTGATCGATTCAATGCCAGTGTGGCCCGGCATTGAACTGTAAATTGGTGGAGCTAAACGGGATCGAACCGTTGACCTCTTGCATGCCATGCAAGCGCTCTCCCAGCTGAGCTATAGCCCCGATTTATCGCCTGGCGGCGGAGCAACATCGAAATGCTGCTTCTGTGAAACTGGCGTCCCCTAGGGGACTCGAACCCCTGTTACCGCCGTGAAAGGGCGGTGTCCTAGGCCACTAGACGAAGGGGACATAAACCTTCTAACTGATCAGCGCTGAGTGCTGATCGATTCAATGCCGGTGTGGCCAAGCATTGAACTGTAAATTTGGTGGAGCTAAACGGGATCGAACCGTTGACCTCTTGCATGCCATGCAAGCGCTCTCCCAGCTGAGCTATAGCCCCAAACAGTCAGTGTTGCGTGTTGCTGTGTGGACGGGGCGCATATTAAGACCGGATCGGTAGGCTGTCAAACTTATTTTCAAAGTTTTTTGAAAAAAATCACCGTGAGAACAACCACTTACCCTCACACCCCCGAAAACACGGACTTTCGCAGACCTACTCACCCGTAGCAGCTGCCGCAGGCTGCGTCCGATTGCGCAGCGATCGCAAACCCTGAACTCGCGGACTTTCAGTAAAACCCCGGAATTAGAACTTACGACGGCTAAGCCGCCGGACGCAGCCTGCGGCAGCTGCTACGGGTGTTTCAACGCGTATCAGCCGATTGCGTTGAACAGCTTTTCCCACTCTTTGTTTTCTTTCTTCGACACACCACCCAGCAGGTCAAGCGCCTGACGCAGACGGAAGCGGGTCAGGTCCGGCCCCAGAATCTCCATCGCGTCCAGTACCGACACCGAGCTGGCCTGGCCCGTGATCGAAGCGAACATCAGTGGCATCGCATCACGCAGCTTCAACTCAAGGGACTCAACCACCGTCTGAATACAGCCGGTGATGGCGTCTTTTTCCCACTGACGCAAGCTCTCCAGCTTCCACAAGATCAATTGCATCAACTGACGCACTTGCTCGTTGGACAGCTTCTTGTGCTCAAACAGCTTAGCATCCAGCTGCAAGCCACCCGAGAAGAAGAACCCGGCCAGCGGGGCAATCTGGCTGAACGTTTCGACACGGCCCTGCACCAGCGGTGCGATTTTCATCATGTACTCAGGGTTGAGGGCCCATTGCTGAACGCGGCTGGCGAACTCGTCCAGCGGCAAATCACGCAACCACTGACCGTTCAACCACGACAGCTTCTCGACGTCAAAGATAGGCCCGCCCAGCGACACACGGCTCAGGTCAAAGTTATCGACCATTTCCTGCAACGAAAACTTCTCGCGCTCGTCCGGCATCGACCAGCCCATGCGGCCCAAGTAGTTGAGCATCGCCTCGGGCATAAAACCCATGCGCTCGTAGAACGTGACCGAGGTCGGGTTCTTGCGCTTGGATAGCTTGCTCTTGTCCGGGTTACGCAGCAGCGGCATGTAGCACAGCTGCGGCTGTTCCCAGCCGAAGTATTCGTAAAGCAGGATCAGCTTGGGTGCCGACGGCAGCCATTCTTCGCCACGCAATACGTGAGTGATGCCCATCAAATGGTCATCGACCACGTTGGCCAGGAAGTAAGTCGGCAAGCCGTCGGTCTTCATCAGCACTTGCATGTCCATGCGATCCCACGGGATCTCAACGTCGCCACGCAGCAGGTCAGGCACCACGCAAACGCCCTCGGTCGGCACTTTCATGCGGATCACGTGGGGTTCGCCTGCCGCCAGACGCTGGGCAACTTCTTCTTTGGACAGCAACAAGGCACGACCGTCGTAACGCGGGGTTTCGCCCTTGGCCATTTGCTCGGCGCGCATCTGGTCAAGCTCTTCGGCCGTGCAGAAGCACGGGAAGGCGTGGCCCATGTCAACCAGTTGCTGGGTGTACTTTTTGTAGATGTCGCTGCGCTCGCTTTGACGGTAAGGGCCGTGCGGGCCGCCAACATCCGGGCCTTCGCTCCAGGTAATACCCAACCAGCGCAAGGCGTCGTAGATCTGCTGCTCGGACTCGCGGGTCGAACGCAACTGATCGGTGTCTTCAATACGCAGAATAAATTCGCCGCCATGCTGCTTGGCAAAGCAGTAGTTGAACAAAGCGATGTAAGCGGTGCCGACGTGAGGGTCGCCGGTAGGCGATGGCGCGATGCGCGTGCGAACGGTGGTCATGGGCGGTCTCGAACTGGAGATAAAACAAAGGGCGAATGGTAACAGGCCGACCCGGCTTGGCTCCAGCGCGAGACTTGACCCAACTGCCACACGGTTGAAAAAAGCAGAAATAGCGTACTTGTATCGAGTTGATACAGGGAAAAGCTGCCGACAGCAGTGTTAATCTCAGGCCTTTCTCGACTTTTCTTGGCTGGAGACAGGTATGTCCCGCGTTGTGCTGGTGCTGGTTGAAGCGGTAAACGATTACTTGCCCCTGCTGGAGCAGGCCGGTTTTGAACTGATTCGCGCGCCGACCCCGGCCAGTCGCGCCGAAGCCATTGCTACTCAAGGCGAGCGTATTGACGCCGTACTGACCCGCGGCCCGCTGGGCTTGTACGCCGCTGAAATCGCCGCCCTGCCCCACTTGAAAATCATCTGCGTGATTGGCGCCGGTTATGAACATGTCGACTTGCAGGCCGCCAGCAATCGTTCAATCACCGTGACCAATGGCGCGGGTGCCAATGCCCCGACGGTTGCTGACCATGCGATGGCGCTGCTGCTGGCACTGGTACGCGGCATCCCCCAGGCAGACGCCAGCGTTCGGCGTGGCGAATGGCTCAAGCCCATGTGCCCTACCCTTGAAGGCAAGCGGCTGGGCATTGTCGGCCTTGGCGCCGTGGGGCTGGCCATTGCCCGTCGTGCCGCTAACGGCTTTGACATGAGCGTCAGCTACCACAACCGCCAACCCCGGTCCGATGTGCCCTACACCTACCAGCCCAGTGTGCGCGAACTGGCGGGAGCGGTAGATTTTCTGATCGTGGCCGCCCCCGGTGGCCCGGCGACGCACCATCTGGTAGACCAGCAGGTACTTGAAGCGTTAGGGCCACAGGGCTACCTGATCAATATTGGCCGTGCCAGCGTGGTCGACACGCACGCACTGGTTGCAGCCTTGACCGAAGGCCGCATCGCCGGTGCCGGACTGGATGTATTCGATGACGAACCGCGCGTGCCCGACGCGCTCAAACTGCTGAGCAATGTGGTCTTGACCCCACACATCGCCGGGCAGTCGCCGCAAGCGGCCCAAGACACCGTGCAACTCGTGGTCTTGAACCTGCAAGCGTTCTTCAGCGGCCAACCGCTGCTCACGCCCGTGCGCTTACCCGCCCCTCAGTAACGGAGCACGCGCTTGAAATTCAGCCTGCCGAAAATCGCCACCGCGCCCTTCTGCCCTCCCGAAGTCAGCGGCAGCATCCCTGTCGACCCCAGCGCGCCATTCTGGAAACGCGTTCTGCGCTTTGCCGGGCCCGGCCTGCTGATCAGCATCGGCTACATGGACCCCGGCAACTGGGCGACGGCGATCGAAGCGGGATCGCGTTATGGCTACAACCTGCTGTTCGTCGTATTGCTCGCCAGCCTGGCCGGCATGACCGTGCAATGCCTGTGCTCGCGACTGGGCATTGCCACTGGGCGCGACCTCGCGCAACTGAGCCGCGAGCGCTACAGCAAGCGCTCTGCGCGGGTGCAATGGCTGCTGGCAGAGTTTTCGATCATCGCCACCGACCTGGCCGAAGTGCTCGGCTGTGCACTGGCCTTTCACTTGTTACTCGGGTGCTCGATGACCTTCGGCATCGCCCTGACAGCCTTCGACACCCTGCTTATATTGGCCTTGCAGGGCAAAGGGTTCCGTCGCCTGGAAGCCATTATGCTGGCGCTGGTACTGACCATTGTCGCGTGCTTCTTTGTCGAACTGGTGCTGATCAAACCGTACTGGCCGGACGTGTTCGAAGGGTTCAAACCCTCACTGTCAGCCATCAACGACGCGGCGCCGCTGTACATCGCCATCGGCATCATTGGTGCCACCGTCATGCCACACAACCTGTACCTGCACAGCTCCATCGTGCAAACCCGCCTGACGGGCAAGGACTACGCCAGCAAACTGGACGCCGTGCGCCTGTCGCGCATCGACACCATGGGTTCACTGGCACTAGCGCTGCTGGTCAACGCCTCGATCTTGATACTGGCAGCCGCCGCCTTTCACCACACGGGCCACACCGACGTTGTCGAAATTCAGGACGCATACCGCATGCTCGACCCGCTGGTAGGCGGGGCCATGGCCAGCATCTTGTTCGGCGTGGCGCTGCTGGCCTCCGGACAAAGCTCGACCTTCACCGGCACCATCGCCGGGCAAGTGATCATGGAAGGCTATCTGGACTTGCGCATACCCTGCTGGCAACGACGCCTGATTACCCGCGGGCTGGCGTTGATACCCGCCTTTGTGGGGGTATGGCTGATGGGTGACGATGCCGTGGGCAAACTGTTGATCCTCAGTCAGGTAGTTCTCAGCCTGCAACTGCCCTTTGCGCTGTACCCGTTGATCCGCATGACCAGCGATAAAAAACTGATGGGGCCGTTTGCCAACCGCCTGCCAACACGTTTATTGGCGTGGTTTCTGTTTGCTGTGATCAGCACGGCCAATGTGTGGTTGATTGCGCAGATCACGTTCAACTAAAGCCCCTGAGGAAACCGCCCCCAATCCTCACCTTCGCGAAGAGGATTGGGGGGAAGCACAAGGTCATATAGACAACTGCTCATCCAGCCACCCCGCCACCCGCCCATGAATGCCTGCCACTTCCTCCAGCAGCCCGCTCATGCGCATAAAGTCGTGGGTCATGCCGGGTTCTTGCAGCAACAACACCGCATTGCCCGCCGCCATGAGTTTGTCGGCATACGCCAACCCTTCGTCATACAACGGGTCATACCCTGCCAGGTAGACCAGCGCCGGGGCCAACCCGCTCAGGTCTGGCGTCAGCAACGGCGAGATGCGCCAGTCATGCAGGTCAGCTTCATGACGGGTGTAGTGTCGATAGAACCAGTCCATGCTCGCGGTTTCCAGCAAGTAACCTTCTGCAAACGCGGCATGGGAGCCGCGCTTGCAGCTGCCATCGGTTACCGGATACAGCAGCACTTGCGCACGCGGTACGATGGCCACTTCCTGCGGGTCACGCACTGCCAGAATCGATAAGACGGTGCTCAAGGTGCCGCCCGCGCTGTCGCCAGCAAAGGCCACCCGCGATGCATCCAGCCCGTGTTTGGCGCCATCATGCAGCAGCCAGTTGACCGCATCGCAGGCGTCATGCACGGCGGTGGGGAACACCCATTCCGGAGCAAGCCGGTACTCCACGGCCAGCACAGCAAATTGCCCCGCCGCGGTTAACCGGCGGCACAGGGCATCATGGCTGTCGAGACTGCCGATCACATAGCCACCGCCGTGAAAGTACACCACCACCGGCAAGGGATTGATCTCCAGATCGGGGCGCCGATACAGCCGCGCCGCCAGGCTGAAGTTGTCCCGCGCCGGGATACGCACGTCGTAGCTGTCGATCTCGGGCACCGGCACGTCAAACACGGGCGAGCTGAGTTCAAACTCGCTGCGGGCCTGCGCCGGGGTCATTTCATGCATCGGCTGGCTCTTGCCGGTCATGCGGCTGAATTCAGCCAGTTCCAAAAACGCTTCCAGTTCGGGTAATACCGACATTTCGATTTCCTTGTATTCAATGCAGCGCGCAGCCATCGTAAAACCATTCAATCCGGTGCTGCCAACCGCACCGTGCTCACAGTGTTTGCGACGATTGCATCGTCGAACGTAGCCTCGTTCTACTCGTCAACGGCTACAACAGCAGAGCTGTGCGTCCAATAACACACGACCTGTAGCCGCTGCCGAGGCACGAAGGCTGCGATCGGCGGCGCAGCCGTCGTAAACAGTGCTTGCCTGCCACACCGTGCTCTTAGCGTTTGCGACGATTGCATCAACACACACTCCGTAGCAGCTGACGAGCTCTGCGAGGCTGCGTCCGGCGGCGCAGCCGTCGTATATCCAGCGCCTCTGTGTATCAGACGAACAGAAGGCTACGGATTTACAGGCGTTGCCCGGTCGCAGCCTTCGTACCTCGTCTGCGGCTACGAGGATTGACGTTCAACCGCGTGTACGGCCAATAAGTCATCTAACTCCCCCAGTAAGGTCGTGTTACGCAGCAGGTCGTAATGCCCGCCGCTCAACACACCATGACTGGCACCCGCGCCGATTTGCGCCGCATGCACCCGACGTTCGTCTTCACGCCCGGCCACCCACCAGTGGTGCGCCGCCACTCGTGTGTGCGGCAAGGCGCATTGCCCCAACGCTAATTGCTTGAGGCGGGTGCCCACGGCGAATATCTGGCTCAATTCGGCCGCGTCCAGCAGCCCGTGTTCGCCCAGTTGGCTGCGCGGCTTGGCCATTGCTGCGGCAATGGCCTCTTCGGCCCCCGTTTCGTCCACCACCGTCTGCGCTTCGTCATGCGACAGCCCCAGCACAAAACGCAAGAAATCCTGCAAGTCTTCGCGCTCATCACTGGCTTGCGCGGTGCCCGCCACGTAGCTGTCGACCAGACCGGCAAACGCAACGGTCTGGCCCTGGGCCTCCAGCGCTTGCGCCACCAACAGGGTCAACGCCCCGCCCAACGACCAACCCAGCAGGTGATACGGCCCACTGGCCTGTTGCTGGCGAATGCGCTCAGCGTATGCCTGCGCCATTGCCTGCAATGAGTCGTCCTGCCACTGCGGGTCGAGCAACATGCGGCATTGCACGCCATAGACGCTGCGGCGCCCGTCCAGTCGACGCGCCAGCGGCTCATAGTCGAACACCGTGCCAAAGCCGGCGTGCAGACAGAACAACGGCGGCACGTGGTTGACCCGGCTGTTGAGGGCCAACAAGGGATCAGGGGCCCGCGCACTGATCAGCGGCTCAAAACCGCTGAGTTCGGCAATACAGGGTTTTTGCATCAGATCGCGCAGTTTCAAGCTGATACCCAGCTGCGGCTGATTGCGCACCCGTGAAATCACCTTGAGCACCTGCAAAGAGTCACCGCCCAGTTCGAAGAAGTTATCGTCGATGCCCACCTGCTCCAGCCCCAGCACCTCTTGCCAGATAACGGCCAAGGCGTGTTCCAGTGCGTTACGCGGTGCCCGGTACTGACCCTGCGCAAGCTGCGGCTCGGGCAAGGCGCGACGGTCGAGCTTGCCGTTGGCCGACAGCGGGAAACGGGCCAGCACAACGATCTGCGTCGGCACCATGTAATCCGGCAATTGCCCTTGCAGGTGTTCTTTCAGCGCCCGCTCCAGTCCGGCATTCGGGGCCGCCACCACATAACCCACCAAGTGTTTGCCGGTGACACCTTCCAGCACCTTGACCGCGGCATCCTGCACGCCCTCGCATTGACGCAAGCGCGCTTCGATTTCACCCAGTTCGATCCGGAAACCACGAATTTTCACTTGCTGATCAAGTCGCCCCAGGTAATCGACCAACCCGCACTCGCGCAGGCGCACCCGATCTCCGGTGCGGTACATGCGCCCGCCTTGGGCGTTGAACGGATCGGGCACAAAGCGCTCGGCACTCAACCCTGGCTGGCGGTGATAACCACGGGCCAGGCACTCACCGCCCAGATACAACTCGCCGCTGACGCCCACCGGCAACGGATTCATGTCGGCGTCCAGCACATACACGCCACGCCCGGCGACGCTGCGGCCAATCGGCGCGTACGCCGCCTCGCAGCATTCAGTCACCTCGGCACGCCAGAGCAACGGCGTGACCACGGTTTCAGTCGGGCCATAGCCATTGACCAGACGCTGGGGTTGCAGCGCACGCTTGACCAATTCAAAGCTGACGTCTGGTACCGCATCGCCGCCAAAGCAGTAGGTATGAACGGCAGGTGGCGTGCCCTGTGTCAGCGCCACTTCGGCCAGTTGTTGCAAGTAGGCCGGCGGGAAGCACGCCACCGTCACCCGGTGCTCGTGCAAGACCTGCAAGGTCTGCTCTGGCGTCCACAGCGTGTCGTCGCGAATCACCAAACTGCCGCCCGCCAACAGCACACTGAGCCAGCGCTCTTGAGCGCCGTCGAACGCGAACGACATAAAGTGCAGCTCGCGGCTGGCCGAGGTCAGTTCATACAGATCAATGATGCCCTGACAATGCCGCGCAATCGGCTCGCGGGCCACCGCAACGCCTTTGGGCTGGCCGGTGGAACCGGAGGTGTAAATCAGATACGCCAACTGCCCGGCCAGTGCCTGGACTCGCTGCGGCTTGCCCTGAAGGTCGGTGAGTTGATCCAGCAACAGACGCGGCGTATTCGCGCTAAAACGGACACGCTGATCCACATCGCTGTTGCACAGCAGCAGGCTCGCGCCCGAGTCGTCGAGCATGAAGCCCAGGCGCTCGGCCGGGTAATCGAGATCCAGCGGCAGGTACGCCGCACCGGCCTTAAGCACCGCCAAAAAGGCCACGATGGTCTGTTCGGAGCGCGGCAAGGCCACCGCCACTATTTGCTCTGGGCCAATACCCTGCGCCTGCAACTGCATCGCCAGCGCATCGGCTTGAGCGTCAAGCGCGGCATAGCTTAGTTCGCGGCCATCACAGAGCAACGCCGGGGCCTGGGGTTGGCGCACCACCTGCGCCGCAAAGCTGTGCAGCAGATCACGCACAGGCGCGGTGTCCTGCGGCAATTGAACCTGTGGCGCCAGCAGGCCGATATCCCCGATCAGGCACGCGGCGTCCAGCGGCATTTGCGCCAGCAGGCCTTCCAGCTGGGCACGAATACGCTCCACTTGTTCGGCTGTAAAGCGTTCACGCAGGTACAGGTATTCCACCTCCAGCCCTTGCTCGGTAGCGCTGACCATCAAGTCCATCGGGAAGTTGGTGACGCCGCCACTGCCGACTTCGGCAAACGTCAATTCGCCGTCCTGCTCACCGCGTAAGGCGCGGTCAACCGGATGGTTTTCGAACACGATAATGCTGTCGAACAGCCATTGGCCGCCCTGCCCGGCCCAGCGCTGAATGTCCGCCAGTGGCGTGTGTTCGAAGTCGCGAATCGCCAGGTTGTAGGCCTGCAACTGACGCAGCCAGTCGCCCAGCGCTTGCTGCGGATCGAGGGTCTGAATGACCGGCAAGGTATTGATAAACAGCCCGAGCATGTCCTGCGCTCCGGCCAGTTGGGTCGGTCGCCCAGCCACGGTTGCGCCGAAAGCCACGCTGCGCTGCCCGGTGTGACGCTGCAACAGCAGCAGCCATGCGCCCTGAATCAACGTGTTCAGCGTGACCCGCTGACTGCTGGCAAAGCGCTGCAAACCGCGGGTCGCGTCGCTGTCCAAGTAGCTGTACAACACCCCGTGGCCGCTGCCCTCGGTATTGGCCGCATTGGCCAGAATCGTCGGTGTTTCAAGTCCGCTCAAGCGTTCACGCCAGAAGCCTTCGGCGCTGCTCGCGTCTTGACGCTGCAACCAGTCGATATAGTCACCATAGCGCCCGGTCAGTTCAGGCAGGCGTTGCTTGCCATACAGGCGCAGCATTTCACCCAGCAGGCGCGAGGCACTCCAGCCGTCCAGCAACAGGTGATGGTAGGTCCAGATCATCTGGAACTGGTTGTCGCCCAGACGCACCAGAGTAAAGCGCATCAGCGGCGGACAGCTCAGATCAAAGCCACGGGCCTGATCGTCTGCGGCCAACGCCAGCAGCGCAGCCTCGGGGGCCGTGTGATCACGCCAGTCCAGTTCAACAATCGGTAACTGTGCATGTCGATACACCGCTTGCAGCGGATCAGCCAAACCGTCACGCCACATAAAGGCGGCGCGCAGCACTTCGTGGCGTGCCAGCAGCGTGTCCCAGGCCGCGCTGAAACGCTCGACCTGCAAGCCCTCCACCGCCACGCTGAGCTGGTTGACATAGAGGTTCAGTTCCGGCGACTCGATGCAGTGGAACAACATGCCCTGTTGCATCGGCGACAGCGGGTACAGGTCATCCAGCTCGCTGCGATCCACTTGTACCGTCACCGGCACCTGCGCAAACGGCGCGGTAGCCACGCGGGCCTGTGCTTGCGGCTCGGCATTGACTGCCATGGCGGCCAACCCACGGATGGTCTGCGCCTCAAACAATTGCTTGGGGGTAAAGGCCAGCCCGCACGCACCGGCACGGCTCACCGCTTGCAACGAGATGATCGAGTCGCCGCCCAGCTCAAAGAAGTTTTCAGTCACACCCATCGTGTCCAGCCCCAGCAGTTCCTGCCAGATGCCCACCAGCAACACCTCGGCCGGTGTCGCCGCTGGCACCCGATCCGCCACCTGACGATTGGCTTCGGGTTCAGGCAGTGCCTGCCGGTCGAGCTTGCCATTGGGGGTCAGCGGCAATGCCGCCAGGCACATCAGATGCGCCGGCAACATGTGCGCGGGCAAGCGGCTGCGCAGGTGGGCGATCAAGGCTTCGCGCAGGTGGGCCTCGTCGGCCAACGGATCGCGGGCCACGATATAGCCCGCCAATTGACGGCTGACCGGGCCTTCACGATCCACCACAAAGGCTTCGCGCACCCCCTCATGCTCCAGCAGGCAGGCTTCGATTTCGCCCAGCTCAATGCGGAAACCGCGAATCTTCACTTGCTGGTCGATGCGCCCCAGATACTCCACCACTCCGTCTTCACGCAGCCGCGCCAGATCGCCACTTCGATACAACCGCGCACCCGGTACAAACGGGTCGGGTACAAAGCGTTCGGCGGTCAGCTCCGGACGCTGGTGGTAGCCCCGGGCGATGCCTTCGCCACCCAGGTACAACTCTCCCGCAACGCCCACCGGCAGCAGTTGCAGGTTGGCATCGAGTACATAGGCACTGCGCTCGCCGACCGGACGGCCGATGGGCAGAAACGCCGAATCAAATTGCGTGTCGGGGTACGCGCACCAGATCAGCGGCGTGATCACGGTTTCGGTCGGGCCGTAGCCGTTGATGATGCGCGGCGGCTGCAACACCCGCTGCACTTCATCAAAGGCATGTTTGGGCATGCCTTCACCGCCTACGGTATACGAGCGAATTGGCAGAGTGCGCCCCGCTTCGCCGATGTAATCGGCCATCTGCAGCAGGTAGCTGGGGGTAAAGCAGGCAATGGTGATGCCGTGGCGTTGAATTTCTTCGCAGGTGCGTTGCGCGCTCCAGACCTCATCGTCACGGGGCATCAGCGCCGAGCCGAACACCAGCGGGGTCAGCCAGCGCTCGTGGGCACCGTCAAAGCTGATGGAGGCAAATTGCAGTTCGCGGTCGTCCGGGGTCATGCCGTACAGCGCGCCAATCGACAAGCAATGCATGGCCAGCGGGCCGTGGGCGACGCTGACGCCTTTGGGCCGGCCGGTGGAGCCGGAGGTGTAAATCAGGTAGGCCAGATTGCGTTCATCGGTCAGGTTGACCGGGTTGCTTGAGGGCAGATGCCCCACCGCTTCGCGGTCCAGTTCCAGCACCGGCAAGCCGTCGATCTGTGGCACGGTATTGCGCAGCCATGACTGGCTGAGCAACAGCGCAATGCCACTGTCCTGCATCAAATAGCTCAGGCGCTCGGCCGGGTAAGCCGGGTCGAGCGGCACATAGGCGCCGCCCGCCTTGAGAATCGCCAGCAGGCCAATAATCATCTGCGGTGAACGTTCCACTGCCAGACCGACCCGCACCTCAGGGCCAACACCCAGCTCTCGCAGGCGATGAGCCAGACGGTTGGCGCGCTGGTTGAGGTCAGCGTAGGTGAACTGCATGTGATCAAACATCAGCGCCAACGCCTCGGGCCGGGTGGCGGCTTGCGCCTCGATCAGTTGATGCACGCACTGCTCGGTGACGGCCCCCGGCGCGGGGTTCCAGTCGCGCAGTTGGCGGGTCTGCTCCACAGCGCTCAACAGCGGCAATTGCCCGAGACTGACCTGCGGCGCGGCCACCATAGCGTGCAGCAGGCAGGCCAGATGCTCGCTCATGCGAGCAATGGCGGTCGGCTCGAAATGGCTGAGCAAAAAGCTCCAGGTCAGGCTCAGTTGACCTTCGCTGACCGCCGCCAATGTCAACGGGTAGTTGGTGCGCTCATGATTGTCCGGCAGCGAGAAGCTCAAACCGTCCGGTGCGCCTTGCTGCAAGGCCTCGCTGATGGGGAAGTTTTCAAACACCAGCAGGCTGTCGAACAGCGGCTCGCCCGCACGACCGGCCCAGCGCTGTACATCGCTCAGGGCGCTGAATTCATGCTCGCGCAGTTCAAGGTTGTGCGCCTGCAAGCGGCCCAGCCACTGCGCCACGCTTTCGGCCGCCTGCGGGCGAGTGATCACCGCCAGGGTATTGATAAACAGGCCCAGCTGGGTTTCAGCCCCCGGCAGGTCTACCGGGCGACCTGACACCGTGGCGCCGAACGCCACGGTGTGCTGACCGCTGTAACGTTGCAACAACAGCGCCCATGCGCCTTGTACCAAGGTGTTGAGGGTGATGCTGTGCTGGCGGGCAAAGCGGTTGAACGCCTCGCTGCTCGCGGCATCGAACACCTGCCGATGATCGGCGTAAGCGCTGTTGTCCGAAACCGTATGGGGAAGACTTTGGGCCAGCAGGGTCGGGTTCTCCAGCGTCGCTAACTGCGCGCGCCAGAAGGCTTCATCCGCCTGTGCATCCTGCCCTTGCAACCAACCGATGTAATCGACGAAGCGACCTTGATGAGGGGCCACCTCGACGCCGGCATAGCGCTGCAACACCTCGCCCAGCAGCAAGGCGTTGCTCCAGCCATCCAGCAATAAATGGTGGTGGGTGTAGATCAATTGCTGGCGCTGTTCGTCGAGGCGCACCAGCGCCAGACGCAGCAACGGCGGGTGCGCCGGGTCAAATTGCAAGCGCTCGCTGCGGGCCAGCAATTCCAGTTCGGCGGTCTGATCGGCTCGGCCTCGCCAGTCGAGTACGGTCAGCGGCAATTGCAATGAACGCTGCACCAGTTGCAGCGGTTCGCTGGCCCCTTGCGGCCAGTGGAAACCGCTGCGCAAGATCGGGTGGGCATCCAGCGTGGCTTGCCAGGCGCGGGCCAGCCGGGCAGCGTCCAGGCCGGTGGCTTCAACGCTGAGTTGATTGACGTAAGCCCCCGCCTGCGGCTCATACAGGCTGTGAAACAGCAGACCGCTTTGCATCGGTGACAGCGGATACACATCCTCAATCTGACGAGGCGTGACTGGCAGCTGATCGAGCTGGGACTGAGTCAGGCGGGCCAGCGGGAAGTCGGCCGGGGTCACGCCGCTGTGTTGCGGGTCAATGCAGTGCGCCACCAGCGCCTGCAAGTGCGCTTGAAAAGCCGCCGCCAGCGCTTCAATCACGGGCTTGTCGAAACAGTCCTGACTGAAGCTCAGGTCCAGTTTGAGTTCACCGCCAAACACCTGACCGTCCACCGACAGCCAGTTGGCCAACGGTGAGTCCAGACTTTGCGCCGCGCCGCTGGCCTGCTGTGCCGGAACAAACAGCGCGTCGTCGCTGAAGCTCTGATCGAACTGCCCTAGGTAGTTGAACGTCACACGCGGCGCGGGCAACGCCGCCAGGCTGGCTTGCACCTGGGCATCGCCCTGAAAGCGCAACACGCCAAAGCCCAGGCCTTTGCCGGGAATGTCGCGCAATTGCTGTTTGATCGACTTGATCGAGGCGGCCATGTCCGCCGCCGGGGTCAATTTGACCGGGAACAAGCTGGTAAACCACCCCACGGTGCGGGTCAGGTCGAGGGTTTCAAACACGTCTTCACGGCCGTGGCCTTCCAGTTGTATCAGCGCTGACGCCTCGCCGCTCCAGTCGCACAGGGCACGGGCCAGCGCCGTCAGCAACAGGTCGTTGACCTGCGTGCGGTACGCTGCCGGTGCGTGTTGCAGCAAGTGGCGGGTCTGCTCACGGTCCAGACCGAGGCTGACCACCTGCCGATGACGCAGCGCCTGACTGCCGTTTGCATGGGCATCGGGCAACCCGCCGCTGACGCCGTTCAACTGTTGCTGCCACCACTCAAGCTCTGCCGCCAGTTGTTCACTGCTGGCGTAGGCGCTCAGTTGCGTCGCCCAATCTTGCAGGGCGCTGGTTTTTTCTGGCAGGACCTGACCGGCGTAGGCCGCTTGCAAGTCTTCAAGCAGCACCCGCCACGACACGCCATCGACCACCAAATGGTGGATCACCAACAACAACCGCTGACCGCCGTTTTCATGGTCGATCAGCACGGCGCGCAGCAACGGGCCGTCGTGCAGCGACAGGCTGCGCTGGGCTTCATCGCACAGCCCTTGCAAGGTGTCGTCGCTTTGCACCTGCGCCGTCCACAGCACATCCGTGGCGGCGGCGCTGTCCAGTGGCACATAGCGCGCCGTCCACTGCCCGTCCTGCTGGCGGAATTGCAACCGCAGGGCGTCATGCTGTGCCAGCACTCGTTGCAGCGCGGTTTGCAGGCGCAGCAAGTCCAACGGTTGGCGCACGTCCAGCAACACCGACTGATTCCAGTGTTGGGGCTGCACGGTCTGGTTGGCAAAAAAACACTGCTGCACCGGGGTCAGGGTTTGCGTGCCCACGACCGGGCCTTGGGCAATCTGCGGCGCGGCCTGCTGACTGACCACGGCGGCCAGTGCGTGCAGTGTCGGTTGTTGAAACAGGTCGCGGGGCTGCAAGCGTAAACCGGCGCGACGGGCGCGGCTGACCACTTGAATGGAGATAATCGAATCCCCGCCCAGCTCGAAGAAGTTGTCCTGCCGACCGACCTGTTCGACACCCAGCACGTCTTGCCAAATGGCTGCCAGTTGCCGCTCGTTGTCGCTGCGTGGCGCTTCAAAAACACGCTGACTGACGCTGACCTCAGGGCTCGGTAATTGCTTGCGGTCCAGCTTGCCGTTGGGGCTGAGCGGCATGTGGTCGATCAACATCAGGTGCGTCGGCACCATGTAGTCGGGCAAGGTGTGCAGCAGGTGCGCCTTGAGGGCTTCGCGCCATGCCGGCAGATCAAGCACGGGCTCGACCGGCACCAGATAAGCGACCAGCTGGTTGCCCAGCGCCAACACCACGGCTTCCTGTACTTGCGGGTGTTCTTGCAGACGCGCTTCGATTTCGCCCAGTTCGATGCGCAGGCCACGGATTTTTACTTGGTGATCAATTCGCCCGCAGTACTCGATGGCGCCATCGGCACGATAGCGGGCCAGATCGCCGGTGCGGTACAAACGCTCGCCACGGCCAAATGGATCAACCACAAAGCGCTCGGCGGTCAGCGCCGGGCGGGCATGGTAACCCCGCGCCAGCCCGGCGCCAGCCAGGTACAGCTCGCCAATCGCACCGTTGGGCAAAGGCAGTAATTCGGGGCTGAGGATATAGGTGCGCAGGTTGGCGATGGGACGGCCAATCGGCACGTTGTCGCGGCCCTCTTCTACACAGGTCCAGTGGGTCACGTCGATTGCCGCTTCGGTCGGGCCATACAGGTTGTACAGCCGGGCCTGCGGCAGGCAGTTGAAGGTCTGGCGCTGCAAGGTCATCGGCAAGGCTTCGCCACTGCACACGATGCGTTGCAAGGACGTACAGCGGGCGGCTTCGTCGGCGCTGATAAAAGCTTGCAGCATCGACGGCACAAAATGCAGGGTGGTGATCGCTTGCTCGACGATAAGGGCCGCCAGTTGTTGCGGGTCGCGGTGGGCGCCAGGGTCTGCGACCACCAAAGTGGCGCCGTGCATCAACGGCCAGAAAAACTCCCACACCGACACATCAAAACTGAACGGGGTTTTCTGCAACACCCGGTCTGCGGGAGTCAGGCCGTAGGCCTGTTGCATCCACGCCAGACGGTTGTACAGCGCGCCGTGACTGTTGCCAGCACCTTTGGGCTTGCCCGTGGAACCGGAGGTGTAAATCACATAGGCCAGGTTTTGTGCGCACGCGGTGTTGGTCAGGTTGTCCGCACTGACATCGCTGAGCCAGTGGGCTGACGACTCAAGGCACCGGTGTGCCAGCCCGGCAGGCACAGGCAAAGCGGCCAGCAGGTGCGCTTGAGTCAACAGCAGGCTGATACCGCTGTCTTCGAACATATAGGCAAGACGTTCAGCCGGGTATTCCGGGTCCAGCGGCACATAGGCACCGCCCGCCTTGAGAATCGCCAACAGACCGATCACCAGCTCCAGCGAACGCTCACAAGCAATTCCCACCCGAACTTCGGGGCCGACACCCTGCTCGCGCAATGTATGCGCGAGACGGTTGGCCCGCTGATTCAACTCGGCGTAAGTCAGACATTGCCCGGCAAATACCAGCGCGCAGGCATCCGGGGTGGCCGCCGCTTGTGCTTCGATATGCAGATGCACGCACTCGGGGCCTTGATAGTCCTGTTGTGTGGCATTGAGGCCATAGAGCGTGGCCTCGCTTTCGCCCGCCGAAAGCATCGGCAACTCGCCAATGGCGCACTCGGGGTTGGCCACAATCGCACCCAGCAGGTTGCGCCAGTGGCGGGCCAGGGTGTCGATGCGCGCGGCGTCAAACAGGTCGGTGGCGTAGGTCAGGCTGGCCAGCAACCGCTCGCCTTCTTCGTGGGTGTCCAGTTGCAGGTCGAATTGAGCGGTGCGGCCTTGCCACTCCAGGCTTTCGACTTCAAGGCCTGCGAGCATCCCGCCCAGCGCGCCGGGACGGCTTTGCTGGTGGTTGAACATCACTTGAAACAGAGGACTGTGACTCAGGCTGCGCTCGCCTTGCAGGGCATTGACCAGACACTCGAACGGCACGTCCTGATAACCTTGGGCATCCAGCGAGCGGTCGCGGGTTTGCTCCAGCAAACGGGCAAACGGCAGGCGCCCGTCCAGCTCGGCGCGCAGTACCTGGGTGTTGACGAAAAAGCCGATCAGGCCATGGGTTTCGGCACGGTTGCGGTTGGCCACCGGCACGCCGATACGCAGGTCGGTCTGCCCGCTGTAGCGATGCAGCAACGCCTGAAAACTGGCCAGCAACAGCATAAAAGGGGTCAAGCCGCGTTGGCGCGCCAGCGTCATCAAGCCCTTGGCCAGTGCGGGCTCCAGTGCAAAGTCCAGCCGCGCGCCCTGCTGGGTCGGTTGCGCGGGGCGCGAACGGTCGCCGGGCAGTTCAAGCACGGGCTGTTCCGTGCCCAATTGCGCGCGCCACCAGTCCAATTGGCGCTCCAGCTCACCTGCCTCCATCCAGCGCCGTTGCCACAGCGCGTAGTCGGCGTATTGAATCGGCAACGCTGGCAGTTCGGCGGTGCGGCCTTGGGCATGGGCGGCGTAGAGCGCCGAGAACTCTTCGATCAGCACGCCCATGGACCAGCCATCGGCAACGATATGGTGCAGGGTCAACACCAGCACATGGTCGCCGTTGTCCAGCTGCATCAGGCTGACGCGCAGCAACGGGCCGTGTTGCAAATCGAAAGGTTGGGCGATGTCCTGCTCGACCTGACGCAACGCACAGGCCATGCGCTCTGGCGCGGGTTGATTGCGTAAATCATGCTGCGTTAAGCGCAAGGTCGAGCCGTGCAACTGTTGGCGCACTTGCCCGTCTTCTTCGGTGAAGCCGGTGCGCAAGCTGTGATGACGCTCCAGCAGCGCGTCAAAACTCTGTTGCAAGGCCTCGACGTTGAGCGTGCCGCGCAACCGCAGGGCGGCAGGGATATGGTAGGCCGCACCCTCGGGATCAAGCTGCCACAAAAACCACTGGCGCTGCTGCGCATAAGACAGTTCGCACGGCTCATTGGCGGGTGCGGTGGGCGGAATAGGCAGTTGGCCAAAACTGACGCCCTGCTCCTGCATTTTTTGCAGAAATTCGCGGCGCTGCTGCGGCGCAAGGCTGGCGAAACGGTTGGCAATGCGCCAGGCGGTTGCGTTTTCCATCAGTTGATCTCCATCTCGTCGAGCAGCGATTCAAGCGCGCTCAAACGAACAGCGTTATCCGCAGGCGTATGGGCCTGTGCCAAAGCGGCATAGGTGTGCAAGTCAGCGGCCTCGAACAGCGCACGCAGCGCCATTTCGATGCCCAATTCAAGTTCGACCCGGGCACTGGCCTGAGCCGCGAGCAACGAGTGCCCGCCCAATTCAAAGAAGTTGTCGTCACGACCGACACGCTCGACCCCCAGCACGCTGGCCCAAATCGCCGCCAGTTGGGTTTCCAGCTCGCCCACCGGGGCCCGATAAGGTCGCTGCCAGACCTCGGCATCGGGCAGCGGCAAGGCTTTGCGGTCGAGTTTGCCGTTGCCGGTCAGGGGCAGTTCGTCGAGCAGCAGCCAATGGCTCGGCACCATGTAGTCCGGCAGGTCGACCTTGAGCGCCGCCCGCAGTTGCTCGCGCCACAGCAGCGGGTCGACCGGCGTGTGATCCGCCACCACGTAGGCGCAAAGCTGGCTTTGGTGCACGCTGAGAACCGCTTCGGCCACGCCGATTTGCTGCTTGAGGCAGGCTTCGATTTCACCCAGCTCGATACGGAACCCGCGAATTTTCACTTGCTGGTCGATGCGGCCCAGATACTCGATATTGCCGTCCGCCCGCTGACGGGCCAGATCGCCGCTGCGGTACAGGCGCTCACCGGGCATAAAGGGGCTGGCGACAAAGCGCTCGGCGGTCAGTCCGGCACGCCCGTGATAGCCCCGTGCCAGACCGGCCCCGGCGATATACAGCTCACCCGCGCAGCCTTGCGGCACGGGCTGGAGCTGACTGTCGAGCAAGTACCAGCTGAGGTCGTTGAGGGGCCGGCCAATCGGACTTTGCACCTTGGCATCAAGGTCGCTCGGGCTCAGCGCACGGAAGGTCACATGCACCGTGGTTTCGGTAATCCCGTACATATTCACCAAGGTGGTCTGAGAACTGCCAAAACGCTCATACCACGGGCGCAGGCTGGACACGTCCAACGCTTCACCGCCGAAGATCACCCAACGCAACGCCAGCGGTTGCGGGCTGTTGCAGGCAACCGGCAGCAGTTGGCGGAAGGCGGTCGGGGTCTGGTTGAGCACCGTCACCTGTTCGTCGCACAGCAACTGGTGAAACGCCTGCGGCTCACGGCTGATGTAGTACGGCACGATCACCAGACGCCCGCCGGTGCACAGGGCGCCAAACAACTCCCACACCGAGAAGTCGAAAGCGTAGGAATGGAACAGCGTCCACACATCGCTCGGGCCGAAAGTGAACACCCCTTGTGTCGCGCTGAGCAAGCGGGTGACGTTGGCGTGGCTCAACAGTGCGCCTTTGGGCCGTCCCGTAGAGCCAGAGGTGTAGATCACATAGGCCAGGTTGTCGGCATGGGTCAGGTTGCCAAGGTTTTGTTCGCTGTAACCGTCCAGCGTCAGATGCTCCAGGCACAGGGTCTGCACGCCCACCCGTGGCGGCAGGTTTTCCAGCAAGTGCTCTTGGGTCAGCAACAGATGAATGCCGCTGTCTTCGATCATGTAGCTCAAGCGTTCCGCCGGGTACTGCGGATCAAGCGGCACATAGGCGCCGCCCGCCTTGAGAATGGCCAGCAGGCCGACCACCAGCGGCATCGCCCGTTCGGTGGCAATGCCCACCCGCACGTCCGGACCAACCCCCAGTTCGCGCAGTTTGCGCGCCAGCCGGTTGGCTTGCGCATTCAGCTCGCCGTAGCTCAGGGCCGCGTCCGCGCAGCGCAAGGCCACGGCCTGCGGTTGTAGCGCCGCCTGTGCTTCAAACAACTGATGCAGGTTGGGGCCTTGCACCTGCGGCTCGACCGCCGGGTTCCATTGATCGATCAGGCGCAGCTGTTCAGCGCTGTCGAGCAGCCCCAGTTCGGCAATTCGCTGCTGCGGCTCACTGACCACGGCGCGCAGCAGGTTGAGCCAATGCCTGGCCAGACGCTCGATGGTGGCCGCGTCATACACGTCACGGGCGTAGGTCAGGCTGGCGCGCAGGTGCTCGCCCTGCTCTTCGGTGTCCAGCGCCAGGTCGAACTGGGCGGTGTGCTGCTGCCAGTCCATGCGCTCCACGGTCAGCCCTTCGAGCACCCGCTCAACGCTGTCGCCGATGGCCCGCTGGTGGTTGAACAGCACCTGAAACAGCGGGCTGTGGCTCAAGCTGCGCTCTGGCTGCAAGGCTTCGACCAATTGCTCGAAAGGCAGGTCTTGATGGGCCTGCGCCCACAGCGACGAGCGCTTGACCTGCTGCAACAGGCTGGCAAAGGTTTGTTGGCCGTCGATCTCGGCGCGCAGTACCTGAGTGTTGATAAAGAAGCCGATCAGACCTTCCGTTTCAAGCCGCCCGCGTCCGGCATTGGGCACGCCGACATTGATGGTCGACTGGCCGCTGTAGCGGTGCAGCAGCGTCTGATAGCTGGCGAGCAGCAGCATAAACAGGGTCACATTGTGCTGCTGAGCCACCTGCCGCAGCCCGGCGGCCAACGCCGGTTCAAGCGCCAGTTCCAGACGCGCGCCGCGCTCGCTGCGAATCGCCGGGCGAGTCAGTTCGCTGTGCAGTTGCAACGGTGTGTGGTGAGTGCCCAGTTGCTCGCGCCAGGCGCTGAGCTGGCGCTCGCCCTCGCCCGCTTGCAACCACTCACGCTGCCACGCCGCGTAGTCGGCATAGCTCACGGCCAAGGCAGGCAACCGGGCCGCCTGCCCTTGTACATGGGCCTGATACAGCGCACTGAATTCATCGACCATTACCTGCATCGACCAGCCATCGGCGGCGATATGGTGCACGGTCAGTACCAACACATGCTCGTCGGCCGCGACCTTAAGCAACCGCACCCGCAGCAGCGGGCCATTGCGCAGGTCAAAGGGCTGACGCATTGCTTCGGCCACCTGCGCCTCGATCTGCGCCGCGTCGGCGCTATCCAGCGTCAACTCACGCAGGGCCAGCGGCAGGTGGGCGTGCAGCACGCCACGGGCCTGTTCGCCGTCCTGAACAAAGGTGGTGCGCAATGTGGCATGACGTGCTTGCAGGTCGTTGAAACTGCGCAGCAAGGCGTCGCGATGCAGCGTGCCCTTAAGGCGCAAGGCCGTCGGGATGTTGTACGCGGCGCTGTCCGGGTCCAGTTGCCAGAGGATCCACTGACGTTGCTGGGCGTAAGACAGCACACCGGGATGATCCGCCGCCAAGCGCTGCAACGGCGGTTGGCTGACGGCGCGGGGCTGCGCCGCACAGCGCGCAGCAAATTCGCTGAACACGCTGGTTTCAAACAGACTGCTCAGGGGCAATTCAATGGCCAGTTGCTGACGCACGCGGGACACCACTTGCGCCACCAGCAAGGAATGGCCACCCAGCTCGAAGAAGTTATCGTCGCGGCTCACCGCCTCCAGTTTGAGCACTTCCTGCCAAATCGCCGCCATCACGGTTTCGACCCCCGGCTGCGGGGCAATCACCTCGCGCTGCCAGTCTGCCGCCTGGGCCTTTGGCAGCGCCTTGCGATCCACTTTGCCGTTGGCATTGCGCGGCAGGCCGGGCAAGGCCAGCCATTGCAGCGGCACCATGTACTCGGGCAGCTGGGCTTTTAGCCCGGCCTTGAGGTGGTCACGCACTGCGCTCCAGTCACGGGCGTCATCGTCGGGCACGACAAAGGCCACCAGCGCTTTGCCGGTCGGCCCGTCCTGCACCACAACGGCGGCTTCGCGCACGCCCTCCAGGTCACGCAGGCGCGATTCGATTTCCCCCAGTTCGATGCGGAAACCGCGCACTTTGACTTGCTGGTCAATACGGCCCACGTATTCCAGTTGGCCGTCGACCCGGCGCCGCGCCAGATCGCCAGTACGGTACAACCGTTCGCCCGCCTGTTGCGCAAACGGGTTGGGCAGGAACACCGCCGCACTGCGCGACGGGTCACTGAAATAACCGCGACCAACCCCCGTGCCGGCAACATACAGCTCACCCACCACGCCCGCAGGCACCGGCGACAAGCCACCGTCCAGCACGTACAAACGGTTGTTGTCGGTGGCCAGACCAATCGGCAAGTAAGCCCCGGCCGCCGACTCTGCATCCACGCGAAACAGCGCCACGTCGTCCGAACACTCTGCGGGGCCATAAGCGTTGACCAGACCGATCTGCGGGTGGCGCTGCAACCAGCGGCGCGCCAGTTCCGGCGGCATGGCTTCGCCGGTCGGGAGCATCCAGCGCAGGCTGTGCAATGAGCCATGCGCCTCGTCGAGCAGGCTGTGAATCAGCGACGGCACGCTCTCCAGCACGGTGATGCCGCGTGCGTCGACATGGGCCAGCAAGGCCGCCGGATCATGGGCGATGGCGTTGGGCACGATGTCGACCTGGGCGCCAAACAACGGCGCGGCGAGAAACTGCCACACCGATATATCGAAGCTTTGCGAGGCGGTCTGGGCGATCACGTCAGCGCTGGCGAGGTCAAAGAACGGCTTTTTGCTCAGTTGGTTATTGAGCATGCCCGCCTGTTCGACCATCACCCCTTTGGGCGTGCCGGTGGAACCGGAGGTGAAGATCACATAGGCCAAGGCGTTTGGCGCGGTATAGATACCCGGCTGTTCGACTGAACAGGCACCGCTCTGCACCTCGTCCCAGACCAACAGCTGCGGACGCTGTGCCGGTGCCAGCAGCGCCAACATCTCCACAGCCTGAGCGCGGCAGGCACTGCTGGCCACCAGCGCAGGCACCTTGCCCAGTTGCAGCAGGTCGAGCAAACGCTGGGTAGGCAATTGCGGATCCAGCGGCAAGTACGCCGCGCCCGCCTTGAAACTGCCGACCATCATGCCGAGCAGCGTCAGGCTGCGCTCTGCCAGCAAGGCCACGGGCTGATCAACGCCAACTCCGACGTCAATCAAGGCCCAACCGAGCCGGTTGGCGCGGGTATCGAGATCGCTGTACGTCCACTGTTGCTCAAGGCAGGTGGCAACCACTTGGTCAGGATGGGCCGCCACCTGCTTTTCAAACAAGCGCACATAGCCCTGCTCCAGCGGGTAGTCACGCGCGGTGTGGTTACCCGCTTGCAGCAAGGCGTCGCACTCGGCACGGGCGACCACCGGCAGGTCTGCGAACTGGCCCTCGGCATGTTCACCAATGGCCAACAGCAGGCGCTTGAAGTCAGCCAGCAAGCGCTCGGCGGTGGCGTCGTCGAAGAAGCGTTTGTCGTAAGACAGGTGCAAGCCGAGCGCATCGCCGGGGTACACCACCACGGTCATCGGGTAGTTGGTGTGGGTGCGTGCGGTGTCGGACTTGGCGTTGATTTGCGCGGCGCCACTGGCCACGGCGCTTTCCACCGGGGCATTTTCATACACGAACAGGCTGTCGAAAATGTTTTGGCCTTTCTCCAACGCGCTGCACGCCTGAATGTTCAGCAACGGCAAATGCTCATGCTCACGCAGCGCCAGATTGTGCTCGAACAGACCTTGCAGCCATTCACGCACGCTGACGTGCTGACCGGCACGGGGCAAACGCATCCGCAACGGGATGCTGTTGATAAACAGCCCCACGGTGTCCTGCATTTCCGGGCGATTGATCGGGCGACCCGCCACGGTAACGCCGAACAGCACTTCATCCAGACCGCTGTAACGCTGCAACACCAGCGCCCACGCAGCTTGAGTCAGGGTGTTGACGGTCAACTGGTAACGCTGGGCCAGCTCACGCAGGGCTCGGCCTTGCGCCACTTCCAGATCGGCATACACATCGCCGATCTCGGAAAAACCGCCCTGACGGCGCAGCGCACGGTCAAACGGCAGCGGCGTCGGCTGCTCAAAACCGGCCAGCTCGATGGCCCAGGCGTCCAGCGCCTCACGCTCGCCTTGCTCTTGCAGCCACTGGATAAAGTCGCGGTAGCGCGCCGCCGGGGGCAGGCTGCGCTCGCCGCTGTACAACGCGAAGAAATCTTGCAGCAGCAGCGAGCGGCACCAGGCATCAATCAGGATGTGGTGATTGCTGAGGATGAACCAGTAATGCCCGGCGCTGCGTCGGATCAGACGCAGGCTGAAAGGCGGCGTGTTAAGCAGGTCGAAACCCTGCGCCCGGTCTTGCGCCAGCAAGGCTTGCAGCGCGGCCTCGTGCTCAGCTTCGGGGCGTTCGCTCCAGTCATGCACCTGCACCGTGGGGGCGGCGTCACGGTGGATGATTTGCAGCATGCGGCCGTCATCGTCGAGGCTGAACGACGCACGCAAGGCATCGTGACGCTGGGCCACGGCGTGCCAAGCCGCCTTAAAGCGCGGCAGGTCGATTTCACTGTCGATGATGTAGCGGTCTTGCATGAAGTAGATGCCGGAACCGGGTTCCAGCAAGGTGTGCACCAGCAGACCTTGCTGCATCGGCGACAGCGGGTAGATGTCTTCGATGTCGCGGGCCGGTACCTTGAGCTTGTCCAGTTGGGCCTGAGTCAGTTGCGCCAGCGGGAAGTCAGACGGGGTCATGCCACCCTGTTCATGGTCTACGCAGTGTTCGATCAAGGCGCTCAGTTCACGCTGGTAGTCATCGACCAGCGCCTGAATAGTCGCCGCGTCGTACATCTGCTCGCTGTACGTCCATTGCAGGCTCAACTCGCCGCCATACACCTGCCCTTCGATGCTCAGCCAGTTGGTCAGCGGCGCCCGTTCATCCTGTGCCCGCCCGGCGCTTTCGGTGGCTGGGGTGAACAGCGCCTGCTCGTCAAACTGACGGTCAAACTGGCCCAGGTAGTTGAAGGTTATGCGCGGTGTGGCCAAGGCTGCCAGTTGCGAACCCACGTCGGCGCCCGCCAGATAACGCAGCAGGCCATAGCCCACACCCTTTTGCGGGACGCTGCGCAGTTGTTCCTTGATCGATTTGAGCGAGTCGCCAAGGTCTGCGGTCGGGGTCAGTTGCACCGGGAACAGGCTGGTAAACCAGCCCACGGTGCGAGACAGGTCGAGGTCGGCAAACAGCTCTTCGCGGCCGTGTCCTTCCAGCTGAATCAGGCTGCTGGCCTGCCCGCTCCAGCGGCAAATAACCCGTGCCAATGCGGTCAACAGCAGGTCGTTGACCTGGGTGCGATAGGTCGCCGGGGCCACTTGCAGCAGGTGGCGGGTCAGTTCGTGATTGAGCTTGAGTTCGAGGGTGCGACCGTCACGGCTGCGTAATCCGGCCTCGGCCCGGTCTTGCGGCAAGTCGCTGGAGGCACCGGCCAATTGCTGTTGCCACAGCGCAAGCTCATCCACACGGGCGTGTGCGGCGTCTGACAGGCGCGCTGTCCAGGCTTGATACGCGCTGGTTTTGGCCTGCGGCGGTTGAGCGGGTGAGCTGTAAAACTGTTGCAGGTCTTCAAGCAACACGCGCCATGACACGCCATCGACCGCCAGGTGATGCACCACCAGCAGCAAACGCTGACTGTGATCCGGCAGATCGACCAACAGCGCGCGCAGCAACGGGCCGTTTTGCAGGTCGAGGCTGCGCTGGGCTTGCTCGCACAGACTGTGCAATTCATCGCTGGAGGCTGCCTGCTTATGCCACAACAGGGTATCGCCCGGCAGTTCGGCATAGGCTTGCTGCCAGCGGCCGTCGTGCTGCTCGAAGCGCAGGCGCAAGGCGTCGTGATGGCTTAACAGGGTGTGCAGGGCCTGCTCTAGCTGAGCCGCCCCAATGGGCTGACGCGGGTGCAGTAACAGGGACTGGTTCCAGTGCTGGCGAGCGGGCATCGGCTGGTCGAAAAACCACTGTTGCACCGGGGCCAATGCCACAGCACCGGTGGCGACTCCCTGATCAATCTGACTGTGGCTGCTCAATTGAGCGACACGGGCCAGGCTGCGGATGGTCTGGTGCTGGAACAGATCACGCGGGCTAAAGGCGATACCGGCCTGACGCGCACGGCTGACCACTTGAATGGAAATGATCGAGTCGCCCCCGAGGGCGAAGAAGTTGTCATCAACGCCGACCTGCGCCACGCCCAGCACATGCCGCCAGATGTCGGCCAGGCGCTGCTCCAGTGTGTTGGTCGGTGCCGCATAGCCTTGCTGCACCGCACTCAGGTCGGGCCGTGGCAATGCCTTGCGTTCCAGCTTGCCGTTAGGTGACAGCGGCAAGCGCTCAAGGCTGACCCAATGACTGGGCACCATGTATTCCGGCAGCCCGGCTTGCAAGTGCGCGATTAGCGCCGCTTGCCAATCCTCGGCGCTGGCCGGGTCTTCAAGCACTACGTAGGCCACCAGTTGTTTACCGTCGAGTACCAGCACCACGGCCTCGCGCACGGACGGCTGTTCGACCAGCCGCGCTTCAATTTCCCCCAGTTCAATGCGCAAACCGCGCAATTTGACCTGATGGTCGAGACGCCCCAGATACTCAATCACCCCGTCGACCCGCTGGCGCACGAGGTCGCCGGTGCGGTAAAGACGCTGCCCCGGATTGAACGGGCATGGCACAAAGCGCTCGGCAGTGAGTGCCGCGCGACAGTGGTAATTGCGCGCCAGCCCGGCACCGCCCAGGTACAACTCACCCGCCACGCCCACGGCCACCGGCGACAGGTCGGCGTCAAGCACCAGCGTGCGCAGGTTGGCGATCGGCAAGCCAATCGGCACGCTCGCGCTGCCTTCGTCCACGCAGGTCCAATGGGTCACGTCGATGGCGGCTTCGGTAGGGCCATACAGGTTGTACAGCTCAGCCTTGGGCAACTTGCCGAACACCTGTTGCTGCGCATCCACCGGTAACGCTTCACCGCTGCACACGATGCGCCGCAGACTGTGACACTGCTCGACGCCCGTCTCGTGAATAAAGGCCTGCAACATCGAGGGTACAAAGTGCAGCGTGGTGATGCGTTGCTCGCGAATGGTGTCGATCAGGCGCAGCGGTTCACGGTGCTCCCCCGGTTGCGCCAGCACCAGCCGTGCGCCGGCCAGCAACGGCCAGAAAAACTCCCACACCGAGACGTCAAAACTGAACGGGGTCTTTTGCAGCACCGCGTCTTCGGCGGTCAGCGTGTAGGCCTGCTGCATCCAGCTCAGGCGGTTGACCAGCGCCGCGTGGGTGTTGCCCGCGCCCTTGGGACGGCCCGTGGAGCCGGAGGTGTAGATGACATAGGCAAGGTGCTGCGAATCCTGAGCAACCACCAGGTTGTCGTCGCTGTAAGCGTCGAGCCATTCAGTCTTCTGATCGAGGCAGATGACCTTGATCCCGGTCACCGGCAATTTTGTCAGCAGCGCAGTCTGGCTTAACAGCAGGCCAATGCCGCTGTCTTCGATCATGTAGGCCAGCCGCTCCTGCGGGTAATCCGGGTCGAGCGGCACGTAAGCTCCGCCCGCCTTAAGGATGGCCAGCAGGCCAATGACAATCTCCAGCGAGCGCTCGACCGCGACACCCACCAGCACATCCGGGCCAACGCCCTGCTCGCGCAACGCGTACGCCAGTTGGTTGGCGCGGGCATTGAGCTGCGCGTAGGTCATGGCCTGTGCGCCAAATACCAGAGCGCTCGCCTCAGGCGTGCGGGAGACCTGTGCTTCGATCAGCTGTTGCAGGCAGGTGTGGGTCGGGTAATCGACCTGAGTGGTGTTCCAGTCGTGCACCTGAGCCTGTACTTCACCGGCATCAAGCATCGGCAATTCGCCGACACGGCGCTCGCTGTTGTCTACCAGTGCGCGCAGCAGGTTGCTCCAGTGACGCGCCATGCGGGTGATGGTGCTGGCGTCGAACAGATCATTGGCATAGGTCAGCGCCGCGTGCAGACGGCCGCCTTTTTCGTAGGTGTCCAGGCTCAGGTCGAACTGCGTGGTGCGCCCTTGCCACTCAATCAGCCCCAGTTCCAGACCCGATGCCGTGCTCACCGCTTCTATATCCGCCACGTTTGGCTGATGGTTGTACATCACCTGAAACAGCGGGTTATGGCTCAGGTTGCGTTCAAGCTTGAGGGCTTCGACCAATTGCTCGAACGGCAACTCCTGATGCGCCTGAGCACCGAGTGCGGTTTCTTTGACGGCGCTTAACAGCTCGGCCACTGAGGTCTGCGCAGTAAGTTGGGTGCGCAGCACCTGGGTGTTGACGAAAAACCCGATCAGCCCTTCGACCTCGCGGCGATTGCGGTTGGCAATCGGCACACCGACCCGCAGATCGGTTTGGCCGCTGTAACGGTGCAGGAGAATATTGAACGCGCTTAGCAGCAGCATGAACAGGGTCACTTGATGCTGCTGTGCCAGTGCTCGCAGTTGTTCGACCAACTCCGGGGCCACAGCGAACTCATGACGGGTGCCTTGATAACTTGGCATCGCGGGGCGCGGGTAATCGGCGGGCAACGCCATGACCGGGTGCTCATCACCCAACTGGGCTTGCCAGTACGTCAACTGCCGCGCCTGCTCACCCGCCTCCAGCCAGCGGCGCTGCCACAGGGCGTAATCAATGTATTGAATGGGCAAATCAGCCAGTTGCGGGGTATGCCCGCGCTCAAAAGCGTCATAGCTGCGGATGAACTCGTCGATCAGCACATTCATCGACCAGCCGTCCGAGACGATATGGTGCAAGGTCAGCAGCAGTACGTGCTCGCACGGATTCAGCTTGAGCAGCTTGATGCGCAGTAACGGGCCGCAGGCCAGATCAAAGGGTTGCAGCGATTGCTGCTGAGCCTGAGCGGCGACTGCCTGTTCGCGCTCGATCACGGGCAACAGGCTCAGATCCACCTGTTCGACCACAAGCGGGGCACTTATTGGCGCTTGTTCGAGGCTGTCATCCGGGTTCTGGCGAAACACCGTGCGCAGGGTTTCGTGGCGCTGCACCACGTAGGCGAAGGCTTGCTCCAGCGCAGCAATATTCAGCGCACCTTTGAGGCGTACCGCACCGGGCAGATTATAGGCGCCGCTGAGCGGATCGAGCTGCCATAAAAACCACATGCGCCGCTGCGCGTAGGACAAGGCATGGCGGTCGGCCTGTGGCACATCGGCCGGAATGGGAAACTGCGAAAAGTCGATCCCTTCCGCACGCAGACCGTCGAGGAATAACTGACGTTTTTCCAACGGCAACTCGATGAACCGGCGGGCAAGTTTGAGGGACTTCTCAGCATTCATCTGGGGGCTTCCGTAGGTATTGGCTATCGAGCTTTGGCTCGGCTATCCCTACGGAACGGATGGGGTGGGGGGAAAATTAAAGCAATGCCCCCGGCTTGCATGGATCCTGTAGCCGCTGCCGAGGCACGAAGGCTGCGATCGACGATGCAGTCGTCGCAAGCGCTGGACGCACGATATATCTGATACACCGGGTCGTGAGGTTGCACGACGGCTTCGCCGCCGATCGCAGCCTTCGTGCCTCGGCAGCGGCTACAGGGATCGCCCGTGAGTGTTCTTGTTCGCCTTAAATTCAGCCCTCGGCTTCTCGTTATACCGAGTAACTCCTGCCTCTTTAGGTGCTGCTTATGTCTGCCGCCGCCACGCTGGTCAACCACCTGCGCAAACGCCTGAGTAAACCCTCCGGTTATCAATTGTTCGACATTCAACTCAAGCAACGTATTGCCTTGAGCCCTTCGTTGACGCGCTTTGTGTTTGACGGCAAGGATGTGCCGCTCATGCGCACGCTGGCGCCGGACCAGCGCGTGAAGCTGTTTTTCCCGTCTGCCAGCGGCGCCGCACCCCGGTTGCCCAAACACGGCGACTGGCAGGCCGCCCGCCGTGGCTTGAGCCCCGAACAGACACCGGCGATGCGCACGTACACGATTCGCGATCTGCGCCCCGACACCGGTGAACTGGACATCGACTTTGTCCTGCACGGCGAAACCGGCCCGGCTTCACGCTGGGCCGTGCATGCCCAACCGGGCGACTGCCTGCAAATCGTCGCGCCCAACGCGACTTATCAAGACGATCCCGGGGGCTATGAATGGCTGCCCCCTCAAGGCGTACGCAACGTGCTCTTGATCGGCGATGAAACGGCGTTGCCCGCCATTGCCGGAATTCTCCAGCAGTTGGCTGGGCAGCCCGATGCCCCTCAGGTGCAGGCCTTTATCGAGGTGCCTGAAGAGTCCGACTGCCTGCCATTGATCTGCGGCCTGAACACCAAGGTGCACTGGATGCCACGTGCCAGCCTGAGCCAGCCACACGGCGCAGGCATGATCATGGCCGCGCGCGAATTGGCCAGCCTGCCTCCCACACCTGAGCAAATTCGCAGCGCCATCGCTCTCGACGTGCTGGATCTGGACACCCAACGCCCTTGGGAACTGGCCAGCGCCAAGCAAAGCGAGTTTTATGCCTGGGTGGCCGGCGAATCCTCAGCCGTCATGGCCATTCGCAAGTTTTTTATCAATGACCTGGGACTCGACCGCAAAGGATTGACCTTGATGGGCTACTGGAAACTGGGCCGTTCGCTGGAATGAATGTAATTGGAAACACTTCTTTACAACTCCGTCTTCGGGTTTTGTCTGTCTGATTCGTCCTACATGGATAAGCAATCGCTTCGCATTGGCGATTAGACACCCGCTCAGACGTGAGTTTGCCGTTCCCCATGTCCAAAAAGTCCCGTTCAAAGCTTTGGTTTCTGGTGCACAGCTGGCTGACACTGCCCATTTGGTTCTTTGTGTTGATTGTCTGTGTGACCGGCACACTGGCGGTGGTCAGTCAGGAAATCGTCTGGCTGGCCACCCCGCAAGCCCGTGCCACGCAGCCCTCTGATGATGCCCCCTTGCTGACCTATGATCAGGTGCTCAGCGCGATTCACGCGGCCGAGCCCAAGCTTGCGGTGCAGTCGATCAGCCGCCCCGACGAATCGCATTTTGCGCTGGTGGCGGACGTGGTGTACCCGGACGGCCGCTCGCCGTCGCTGTATATCAACCCGTACACCGGGGCGATTCAGGGCGAAAGCCCCAGCTTCGATTTCAAGGCTTTTACCCGCGCCCTGCACGGCTGGTGGCTGGTGCCGTTTACCAATGGCTATAGCTGGGGCTGGTACCTGGTGTCATTCCTCGGCCTGCCTTTGCTCGGTTCGCTGATTACCGGGCTGGTGGTCTACAAAAAATTCTGGAAAGGCTTTTTTAAACCCAACTTGCGCTTTAAACACGGCGCGCGGATTTTTTGGGGCGACTTTCACCGCCTGTGCGGTATCTGGTCAATCTGGTTTATCGCCGTCATTTCCATCACCGGCCTGTGGTTTTTGATTCAGGCCATCCTGTTCGACAACCAGATTTCAATCTCCACAGCAGGCAATCCGCCGGTGGTGGCCCGTCAGGATGTACCGATCATGCCGGACGGCAAACCCGCACCGCAGATCAGCCTCGATCAAGCCGTGAACATCGCGGCTCAGAACATCCCCGGCCTTGAGGCCAGTTTTGTCAGCCTGCCGAGCAATGCCTACGGCCATATCGAAATCGGCGGCCCCGGCTGGTACCCGCTGCTGTACCAAACTGCCGACATCAACCCGTACAACGGCGCCATTGAAGGTTCGCGGATGATCGCCGACCGCTCCGGGCTGGAGCTGGTCACCGAATCGATGCGGCCGCTGCACACCGGCGATTTTGGCGGGTTGTGGGTCAAGCTGATCTGGTTCTTCTTCGGCCTGATCCTGAGCATGATGGTGCTCAGCGGCCTGCTGATCTGGACCAAACGTACGGCGTTGGCCACCGCTCACGCGCTTAAGCGCAGCCACAAACAGCCGCTCGTCAATAAACAAACGGTCATCGCCCGACACGAACACACCGAAGAGGCCACTGTATGAGCAAGGCAGTGACGGCAGCTCCCGCTTCCCGACTGGGCCGGCTGTGGCACAAATGGCGCTTTCACATCAACATCCTGCTGCTGCTGGTGCCGCTGGGTTTTATGCCCAAGTACTTTGCCGATGCCTCGTTATTTCGGGGCGACAGCGGCCTTGGCGAGCGCGACATCGGCACCGTGCAGGTCGGCCCCTGGAGCCTGCAACTGGCCGAAATGCGCAACGAAGCGCCCACCCCCGATGGCCCGGCCGGCTATATGAAAAGCTTTAACGCCGCGCTCTGTGAGACCTGTATCGAACAGGTCAAGGCCGCGTATCTGCGCATCGGCAAGCCGCGCAGTTTACGGGCAGCCGGGGTGATCTTCTTCGGCACGCCCTATCGCCTGGGCGCCACCCTGCCGATCCCGGAGCGCACCCAGGCTGACGCTGAACTGTGGATCACCCTTGAAGGATGGGACGGCTCCATGCACCAGGCATCCATTCCCCTGAGTCAGGCGTCACCGGCCACGGTCGCCTGGCTGGCTCAACGAGGAGGCAAGTAATGCGTTCACACCTGTTTAAAACCCCTGTCATAGCGGCCGGGATGATTGCATTGATCGGTTTCAGCGCCGGCGCACTGGCCCATAACCCCATGTGTGAGTGCAAGGACATCGGCGGCGGCTTGATCCGTTGCTCCGGCGGCTTTTCAGATGGCAGCGGCGCGCCGGGGGTGACACTGGATGTGATCGGCTACGACGAAACCATTCTGGTGGCGGGCAAGTTGGGCACAGATTCCAGCCTGACCTTCAAGCGCCCGGATGCCGAGTTTTATGTGCTGTTCGATGCGGGCCCCGGCCATATCGTTGAAATCGACCAAGCCGATATCGAGGGCTCATGAGTACTCATGTCGTGCGCCCGGCCGGTGCCGGGCATGAAACCCTGTATGTGTTGCTGTTATGCCTGTTGATTCTGTGCGTCGCCGGGTCAGTTGTGGCCTGGCGCCATGAATCCGCGCAGGTGACGTCAGTGGCCGACCATCAACTGGATGCGCGCCGCGATCTGAACGCCGCCGAGCAAGGCATTTACGCCGATCTGCGGGTCACGCTGGATGAAATCCAGTTACTGCGTGAAGAGTCGAACATCCTGCCGGGCCCGGTGCAACTGGCCGAGGAGGGTTTTGCGCCGTTTGCCAGCGATGCCAGCTCAGTCAGCCGGGGCAATCACGCCTGGCAGTTGCTGGGCGAGCAGGCCTATCTGGGCATCAGCCCCAACCCTGAGGTTGCGGGTTCTTTTTTGATGCGCCTCGGCGCTCAGCCCGACGTCTGGCTCAACCGCCAACCGGGCGTCAGCCCCCCCGCTGATTTAAGCGATGCCGCCTTGAGCCAGCACGGCTGGCAACAAGTGATCGCGCAATTCGATGCCGGAGTGACTCGTCAGCACCGGCACTGAACCCCTTTTTTGACCTGAGAGAAGACTGCTCGCCATGTCGATTTCATCTGTTGTGCGCCGCCGCACCCTGTTGCTGGCCGCCCTGCTCTGCGCCTGCCTCTCCCCCCTCGCATTGGCCGACACCCCACCCGCACTGGCCAAGCCGCTGCGCATTGGTATCACCTTGCACCCCTATTACAGCTATGTGAAAAACATCGTCGGCGACAAGGCCGAAGTGGTGCCGCTGATCCCCGCAGGCTTTAACCCGCATGCCTACGAACCGCGCGCAGAAGACATCAAACGCATCGGTACGCTGAACGTCATCGTGCTCAATGGCGTCGGCCATGACGATTTTGCCGACCGCATGATCGAAGCCAGTGAAAAACCTGATATTGCTGTGATCGAAGCCAATCAGAATGTGCCGCTGCTGGCCGCCACCGGCACCGCCGCCCGGGGCGCAGGCAAAGTGGTTAACCCGCACACCTTTCTGTCGATCAGCGCATCCATTGCCCAGGTCAACAACATTGCCCGTGAACTGGGCAAGCTCGACCCGGCCAATGCCAAAACCTACACCTCCAATGCCCGCGCCTACGGCAAACGTCTACGCCAGATGCGCGCCGATGCCCTGGCCAAGCTGACTCAAGCTCCCAACGCTGACTTGCGTGTCGCCACTGTGCACGCTGCGTATGACTACCTGCTGCGCGAGTTCGGCCTGGAAGTCACCGCCGTGGTGGAACCGGCGCACGGCATCGAACCCAGCCCCAGTCAGTTGAAAAAAACCATCGACCAACTGCGCGCACTGGATGTGAAGGTGATTTTTTCGGAGATGGACTTCCCTTCGACTTATGTGGAGACCATTCAGCGCGAGTCAGGGGTCAAGTTGTACCCGCTGTCGCATATCTCCTATGGCGACTACAGCGCCGACAAATACGAAAAAGAGATGACCAACAACCTCAATACCGTGGTCAAGGCGATTCAGGAGTCCGGCGCATGACCGCTGCCGAATCGCTGTGTGTGAAAGCCTGCGGCCCCGCTGTCGAGTTCGATCAGGTGACGCTGACGCTGGGGCGCACGCTCATTCTGGATCAGGTCAGTTTCAGCATTGCCCCCGGCACGGTGCATGCGCTGGTCGGCCCGAACGGCGGTGGTAAAAGCTCACTGATCAAGACCCTGCTGGGGCAAATGCCGCATCAGGGCCGCCTGAGCCTGGACTGGCCGGGCGAACCCGGGCTGATCGGGTATGTGCCCCAAGCGCTGGAGTTTGATCGCGGGTTGCCAATGACAGTCGACGACTTTATGGCCGCCATGTGCCAGCGTCTCCCGGCCTTTATGGGCGTGTCGCGCAAGGTGGCCCCGGCCATCGGCGAGGCATTGGAACGCGTGGGCATGCAAGACAAGCGCAAGCGGCGCATGGGCGCTTTGTCCGGCGGTGAACGCCAGCGTGTGCTGCTGGCCCAGGGTCTGATCCCGGCCCCGCAATTGCTGGTGCTGGATGAGCCCATGTCGGCGCTGGATGAAGCCGGGGCACAGGTGTTCGAGCGCTTGTTGATTGACTGGCATAAGGCAGGCGTGACCGTGGTGTGGATCGAGCATGATCTGGCGGCGGTCAAACGTCTGGCCGAGCGCGTCACCGGGCTTAACCGCAAAGTCTTGTTCGATGGTTCACCTGAGCAGACCCTTAGCCCCGAGCGCTTGCTCAGCCTGTTCTCAACCCATCCCAAGGCCCTCGCAGGTGTTTACCCATGAGTTATGAAGCCTTTCGTTTGATGATTCAGGGCTGGGCCAGCGCCGGGTATCTGCCCGAGATTCTGGCCTATGGCTTTGTGGTCAATGCGCTGATCGCAGGTTTGATGATCGGCCCGGTGCTGGGCGGGCTGGGCACGCTGGTGGTGGTCAAACGCTTCGCGTTTTTCTCCGAAGCCGTGGGCCATGCCGCGTTGACGGGCGTGGCCATCGGCATCCTGCTGGGCGAACCCTACACCGGGCCTTATGGCAGCCTGTTTGGTTACTGTCTGCTGTTCGGCATCTTGCTCAACTACCTGCGCAATCGCACCGGCCTGTCGCCGGACACCTTGATCGGCGTGTTTCTGTCAGTGTCGCTGGCGCTGGGTGCCAGCCTGCTGCTGATTTTGGCGGGCAAGATCAACGTGCACATTCTTGAAAACGTGCTGTTCGGCTCGGTGTTGACGGTCAACGGCAACGACTTGCTGGTGTTGGCGATTGTCGGCGCATTGGTGCTGGGCCTGAGCCTGCCGCTGTACAACCGCATCATGCTGGCCAGTTTCAATCCGCAACTGGCGGCGGTGCGCGGGGTGGCGGTGAAGACTCTGGACTATCTGTTTGTGATTCTGGTCACGCTGATTACCGTGGCCGCCGTAAAGGTCATCGGGGCGATTCTGGTGGGTGCATTGCTGGTCATTCCCGCGGCGGCGGCCCGTTTGCTCAGTCAGTCATTGAAAGGGTTTTTCTGGTTGTCGGTGCTCATCGCCACGGTCAGCACCCTGTGCGGGATCTTGCTGCCCATCGTCTTCGACCTGCCGATTCCGTCCGGTGCGGCAATCATTTTGATGGCGGGTATCGCCTTCGCCTTTGCTGCCATCGCCCGTGGCGTGGTGCCCAGCCTGAAAGGAAATATTGGATAAATGATTACTCTGCGCAAGTTGACCCTCGCTCTGGTCATCACAGGCCTGTTAAGCACACCGTTGCAGGCAGCCGAAACCACCCTCCTCGCCAGCCTGCCGATTACCTATGGCTTGAGTGACCTGCTGCTCAAAGACAGCGGCGTGAAGCTGCAACGTGCCGTACCGGCCAACCTGCCGGGCAGCCGCCAGAGCGCCTATTTCAGCGGTCGCGGCGCATCAGCCCTGCACCCGCTGGCGCAAAACGCCGATGCGGTGGTGGGCGTGCGTTCGCTATGGAGTGACGACCCGCTGTACCCGATGGCGCGGCGCAGCAATATCCGTATTGTTGAAATCGACGCCGCCCGCCCGGTAGATGGCAGCTTGCCGGGTATCGCCGTGCAACCGGGTGCCAACCGCGACGGCCTGAACAGTCAGCCGTGGCTGGCCAGTAACAATATGGGGCGCATGGCGGATGTAATTGCGGCGGATCTGGTGCGCTTGGCGCCGGATGCAAAACCCAAAATCGAGGCCAATCTGGCGGCCCTCAAGCAACGCTTGCTCAAGCTCACGGCCGACAGTGAGGCGCGTCTAGCCCAGGCCGATAACCTGAGCGTGGTCAGTTTGTCTGATCGGCTGGATTATTTGATTGGCGGGTTGAATCTGGAGCGGGTTGAGGTGCAACACACTGGCGATGAGCCGTGGACGCCGCAAGCGCTTGAAGCGTTGACCCGGACGCTGAAAGACAATGAGGTGGGGTTGGTGCTGGATCATCGTCAGCCGAGTGCCGAGGTGAAGGCTGCGATTGCCGAGGGCGGTGCTCAGCTGGTGGTGGTTGGCGCGGAGGGGGAAGATCCGGTGGCTGAATTGCAGGGCACGATTGATTCAATCGTCAGGGTGTTGAGTCAGGGTTGAGCTTGAAAACCCTCACCCTAACCCTCTCCCAGAGGGAGAGGGGACTGATTTTGGTGAAGTCTCAGATTTATGTACTAACGCAAATCGGCTCCCTCTCCCTTTGGGAGAGGGTTGGGGTGAGGGCAACAGGCTTAATGCGCAACCATCGCGTCCATCTTCTGGCGCAGGCTCAACGGCCGCATGTCCGTCCACACCTCCTCGATATACGCCAGGCACTCCGCCTTCAAACCACTCTTGCCCACCGCGCGCCAGCCTTCTGGAATGGCCTTGTAATCCGGCCAGATCGAGTATTGGTCCTCGTGGTTAACCACCACTTGAAAGAGGATGTCATCGCGGTCAAATACTGAACTCATGTGCGGGTCTCCGTCGCAGAAAGGGATATACAACTAACGTTTGGTCAGGGCTTGGAATTACAGGCGAGCAAGCGCCGCGGACAGCGCGTTGCCAAAAATGGCCGCGACCTCGTCGATTTCGCCTGACGTGATGATCAGTGGCGGCAAGAAGCGCACCACCGCGCCTTGTCGGCCGCCCAGCTCCAGAATCAGTCCGCGCTTAAGGCATTCGCGTTGCACCAACGGTGCCAGACGCGCAAACACCGGGGGATGGCCCAGACTGTCAGGCGTGCCTGCCGGATCAACCAGTTCAACACCCACCATCAAACCGCGCCCGCGAATATCACCCAACTGCGGGAAGTCACGCTGCAAGATGCGCAGGTGCTCACTCAGGCGCTCGCCCATGGCTGCCGCGTGGTCAGCCACATGGTGTTCCTTGAGGTAGCGCATCACCGCAGAACCTGCCGCCATCGCCATCTGATTGCCACGGAAGGTGCCGGCATGGGCGCCCGGCAACCAAGTGTCGAGCCAGTCGCGGTACACCACCACCGCCAACGGCAGGCTGCCGCCGATGGCTTTGGACAACACCACGACGTCAGGAATAATGCCCGCATGTTCAAAGGCAAACATTTTGCCGGTGCGGGCAAAACCGCTCTGGATTTCATCGACTATCAAGGCCACACCGGCCTGTTCGGTGATGCGGCGCAGGCCGCGCAGCCAGTCCAGATTGGCCGGAATAACACCGCCCTCGCCCTGCACCACTTCGACAATCACCGCGGCGGGCAATTGCACGCCCGCTTCCGGGTCGTTGAACAGGGTTTCAAGGTAATGCAGGTTGGCCTGCACGCCCGCCTTGCCGCCCAGCCCGAACGGGCAGCGGTAATCGTAGGGGTATGGCATGAACTGCACGCCGTTGTTGAGCAACGCGGCGAGGGGCTTTTTCGGCCCCAGGCTGCCCATCAGGCTCAAGGCCCCTTGGCTCATGCCGTGGTAACCGCCCGAGAACGACACCACGGTGGTACGCCCTGTGGCGGTGCGCACCAGCTTTAGCGCCGCTTCCACCGCGTCGGTGCCGGTAGGGCCGCAGAACTGGATTTTCGCCTCGCGAGCCAACGCTTCGGGCAACAGGCCAAACAGGTCTTGCACGAATTGATCTTTGACCGGCGTGGTCAGGTCGAGGGTGTGCAGCGGCAAGCCGTCCGCCAATACCTGCTGGATCGCCTGGATCACTACCGGGTGGTTGTGCCCCAGCGCCAGGGTGCCGGCGCCGGCCAGACAGTCGATGAAACGACGGCCTTCTACGTCCTCGACATACAAGCCCGAGGCGCGTTTCAAAGCCAGCGGGATACGTCGCGGGTAGCTACGGGCGTTGGACTCCTGACGACTCTGGCGGGCCAGCAGCGCGGACTCTTCGAATTCATACAGGGTGTCGGCCGGACTGATCCTGACCGGCTGATCTTCAACAAGGCTGGTGGCAACTGACATTCCCGGGACCCTCAATACGCTGATGAGATTGACCAAAACTTTCCTGCTTTGGAAACGCATCAGCGCACTGAGGATTTAGCCTTGCGGGCAATTACCGCCCTGATTCGGCCTGTAACTTGCTCTTGCGCACCGAACGGTAGGCCAGACCCAGCACCGCAAACCACACCGGCACCATGTACAGCGCTTCACGGGTGTCGTTCTCCAGCGCCAACAAGGCCAGGATGAACACAAAAAAGCCCAGGCAAACCCAGACCATCACCTTGCCACCCGGCATTTTGTACTTCGACGCGCGGTGCAGGTGATCGCTCTTTTTGCGATACGCCAGGTAGGACAGCAGGATCATGGTCCACACAAACATAAACAAGGTGGCCGAGACGGTGGTGATCAGGGTGAAAGCTTCCATCAGGTTGGGCACCAGATAGATCACCAGGGCACCGGCCAACAAGCAGATGCAGGAAAAAATCAACCCGTTGGACGGCACGGCCTGTTTGGACAGATGCTTGAACTGACGCGGGGCATCGCCCTCCACCGCCAGCCCGAACAGCATGCGGCTGGTGGAAAACACTCCGCTGTTGGCCGAGGACGCCGCTGAAGTCAGCACGACAAAATTGATGATGCCCGCCGCCGCTGGCAGACCCGCCAGCATGAACAACTCAACGAAAGGACTTTTATTGGCCACGACGTCGCGCCAAGGGGTCACGGCCAAAATCGCAATCAACGCACACACATAGAAAATGATGATGCGCAGCGGAATCGAATTAATCGCCCGTGGCAGGTTGCGTTCCGGGTTTTTGGTTTCGGCGGCGGTAGTGCCCACCAGCTCAATACCGACAAACGCAAACACGGCGATCTGGAAACCGGCAAAGAAGCCCATCAGCCCATGGGGGAACATGCCGCCGTCATTCCACAGGTTGGTCAGCGATGCGGTGTTGCCGGTGGGGGACTGGAAAGCTGTCACAACCATATACAGCCCGGTGCAGACCAGCCCGCAGATGGCGATGATTTTGATCATGGCGAACCAGAATTCCAGTTCGCCAAACATTTTCACGGTCAGCAAGTTGAGCGACAACAGCACGGCCACACAACCGATAGCGGGCATCCACAATGGAATCTCGGGGAACCAGAACTGGGTATAACCGGAGATGGCAATCACATCGGCAATACCCGTGACGATCCAGCAAAACCAGTAAGTCCAGCCTGTAAAGTAACCGGCCATGGGGCCTAGCAGGTCAGTGGAGAAATCAATGAAAGACTTGTAATTGAGGTTGGATAACAGCAACTCGCCCATGGCCCGCATGACGAAAAACAGCATAAATCCAATGATCATGTAGACAAAGATGATCGAAGGGCCTGCCAGGCTGATGGTCTTGCCCGAACCCATAAACAGACCAGTGCCGATAGCACCGCCAATGGCAATCAGTTGGATATGACGGTTGGACAGACTGCGCTTAAGCTCCGGTTCATCCCCATCAGAATGGGGAGCAAGTGGTGCGTCCTTCATTGTTTTCATACCTTGCAATGACTTTTACAAAGCGTCATTAAATAGAAGGCATTGAATTAAAACCAGAAAAACGAGCGGCCTAAACGCCGCAGGCTGATCAACATTCCCTGTAGCCGCTGCCGAAGGCTGCGATGGGGTGCGCCGCGCCCCCCTTGATTTCAATCCATTTTCAGTGGCATGCGCAGCTCCACCCGCAAACCATCCGGTTGGCTGTCGAAGTTCAATTCGCCGCCGCAACGCTCGACAATGGCTTGCACGATCGCCAGGCCCAACCCACAACCGTTGCTGTTGCCATTGCGCCAGAAGCGCTGAGTCATGTGCTGCAAGGTGTCAGGTGAAATACCCGGCCCGTGGTCGCGCACCACAAAACAGACCTGCCGCCCTTCAATCCGCAGCGCCAGCTCCACCTGAGTCTGGGCAGGGGCATGCCGCAACGCGTTGTCCAGCAGGTTACGCAAGGCCGCGATAGCCAATACCGACGGCACCTCCAGCGGCGTTGTCGGCAAATCATCCGGCAGGCTCAAGGTGACCCGCTCGGCCGCGTCACTCGCGGCATCGTGTATCGCCAAACGGGCCACTTGCTCGGCCGAACACTGCACGCCGTCGTCGAACGACAGGCTACCTTCGACCCGGGCCAGTAACAGTAACTGCTCCAAAGTGCGGTGCAGGCGATCGGCTCCGGCTTCGGCCTGGGCCAAAGATTGCTCACGCGCCAGGCCGTCGGTCATGCGCGCCACTTGCAAGTGGGTTTTGATCGCGGTCAGCGGGCTGCGCAACTCGTGGGCCGCATCGCCGGTCAGGCGCCGCTCACGTTCAAGCGCTTTGGCGATACGCGCCAACAGTTGGTTCTGGGAATCGAGCAGGGGTTTCAATTCGCTGGGCAACGGGTCGATCTGCAAAGGTTGCAGCGAATCGGCATCACGTCGCATCAAGGCATCGCGCATGCGTTTAAGCGGCGCCAGCCCTTGCCCGATGCCCAGCCACAACAGGAACAAACAAACGATCAAGGCCATGCCCACCGGCACCGAGGCGGCGAGCAATACCGACAGGTTCAACGCCTCGCGTTCCACCTGGCGGTCGGCCGTGGTGATGCGCACATCGCCACGATCCAGCGTAAAGGTGCGCCACACGGCGCCATCAATCACTTGATCATGAAAGCCGGTGGCTTCTGATTGCATCGGCTCGTCGGGATGGTTGTGGCTGCGCGCCAGGATTTCACCGCGCAATGAACTGACCTGACAGGCCATGCCGCCGGGAATGGTCAGCTGTTCGGCGCTGAAATGGGTGCCCTCGCCTTTTACCGGCAACGGCGGCAATTGCTCCAGCAAGCCGGCGACCATCCGCGCCGAAGCGACCAGGCGCTGGTCGAGGGAAAACATCATTTGCTGGCGTAAGTCGCTGAGCATCCAGGCCGCCGCCAGTGCCCAGACCAGCACAAAGGCCGAGCCGATGGTCAGGCTTAAACGCAGGCGCATGCTCATGGCTGCTGAGGCTCAGTGCCGTCAGCCTGGCCCAGGCGATAACCCAGGCCACGCACAGTCTCGACAATGCCGTTACCCAGCTTGCGCCGCAGGTGATGGATATGAACGTTCAGGGCATTGCTCTCCAGTTCGTCGCCAAAGCCATAAATGCTGTCTTTGAGCTGTTCGGTCGACAACACACGCCCGCGGTTATGCAGCAAGGCTTGCAACAGCGCTTGTTCGCGGCGGGACAAGTCAACCGGCTGACCCGCCAGCATCGTCACCCGACTGCTGGGGTCATAGCTCAACGCGCCGTGTTCGATCAGGTTGACGCTGCGCCCGGCTACGCGACGCAGCAAGGTGTGCAAGCGGGCAGCAAGCTCACGCAGGTCGAAGGGTTTGAGCAGGTAATCGTCAGCACCCGCTTGCAGGCCATCGACCCGGTCAGTTACCGAGTCCCGCGCCGTCAGCACCAATACCGGCAGATCAAAGCCTTGCTGACGCAATTGTTGCAGCAGCTTGAGACCGTCCTCATCCGGCAGCCCCAGATCAAGCACCATGACATCGAACTGTGCGGCCTTGAGCATGGCCCGCGCTGCACTGGCGGTGCCCACATGCTCAACGGTCAGGCCTTGGGCGGTAAGACCCGCCACAATGCCGCTGGCGATCAGTTCGTCGTCTTCACAAACCAGTACATGCATGCTGATACCCGCGTAAATGGGCCGATTAAAAGGCGATGGGATTAAGGGCAGATTATGCCGCGAACAGTCCGATAGTAGGCCAGCGGGCGCGTCAGGGGTTAATGATCGGTTAATCGCTGGCTTGCACTGTAGCCGCACTTGTTTTTGTTTAAGGTTGTTAAACATGCGTGTGTTGTTGACGTTGCTGCTGGTATGTCTGGCCAGCCTGGCCCATGCCGGGAGCGCGAGCGACCCCTTCGGCCAGCCAGATTTCCTGCCTGTTAAAAAAGCCTTTGTGTTCACCACCCAAGCGCTTCCTTCCGGCGAAACTCGCCTGCACTGGAAAATCGCCGATAGTTACTATCTCTATCAGAAGCGTTTCAAGTTCGACGGTCTGGATCCGGCCCATCAGCCTGTGATGCCCCAGGGGCTTGAGCACAGCGATGAGTTCTTTGGTGCCACGCAGGTGTACCGAGATCAGGTTGAAATGTTGATTCCGGCTGGCGCCAGCGGTCAGGTCAAGGTCAGTTGGCAGGGCTGTGCTGATGCTGGCCTGTGTTACCCGCCGCAAACTCAAGTGGTGGATCTGGGCGGCACGCAGGCCGGGGTTGCCACCGGGCAGGCGCAAGACCAGTCGCTGGCGTCCAGCTTGCAGCAACGCTCGCTGGGCTGGAGTTTATTGCTGTTCTTCGGCTTGGGCCTGTTGCTCGCCTTCACCCCCTGCACCTTGCCGATGTTGCCTATTCTGGCCGGGCTGGTAGTCGGCAGCGGTGCCAGCGCCGGTCGTGGTTTTGCCGTCGCGGGCAGTTACGTGGTGAGCATGGCACTGGTGTATGCAGGGCTTGGCGTGCTGGCCGCGATGCTGGGTGCCAACCTGCAAGCCATGTTGCAACAACCCTGGCTGCTGGGCAGTTTCGCAGCGCTTTTCGTGGTGTTGGCCCTGCCGATGTTTGGCTTTTTTGAGCTGCAATTACCCTCTGCCCTGCGTGATCGCCTTGAGACGGCCAGCCGCGGACGCAAAGGCGGCAGCTTGCTGGGTGCGAGTATTCTCGGCGCGCTGTCCGGCTTGCTGGTCGGTCCGTGCATGACCGCGCCATTGGCGGGTGCCCTGTTGTTTATTGCCCAGAGCGGTAATGCGCTGCAAGGCGCTCTGGTGTTATTCGTCATGGGCGTCGGGATTGGCGTGCCGCTGTTACTGCTGGTGACGGTGGGCAGTCGCTTCCTGCCCAAGCCCGGCGCGTGGATGGACGTGATGAAAGGTCTGTTCGGCTTCCTGTTTCTGGGCACGGCCTTGCTGTTGGTGCGCCCGGTGCTCGATGAGTCGCTGTGGGTCGGTTTGTGGGGCGTATTGCTGCTGGTACTGGCCAATAGCCTGTGGCAACAATCGACTCAGTATTTGCGCGCCAGCCCTCTGTTTAGACCGATGAGTTTGCTGGCGGGTCTGTGGGGCGGCCTCTTAGTGATAGGCGCGGCCGGTGGCAGCACCGATGTCTGGCAACCCTTGCAGGTGTATACCGCCAAGACGGTCGCGGGCAGCAACCCGGTAACGGCCCACGATGCGTTTATCACCATTAACGACCCTGCCAGCCTTGAGCGCGAGTTGAACACCGCCAAGGCGCAGGGCCAATGGGTACTGCTCGATTATTACGCCGACTGGTGCGTGTCGTGCAAAGTCATGGAGAAACAGGTCTTTGGTCAACCGCAAGTGATGGACGCTTTACAGGGTGTACGCCTGTTGCGTCTTGACGTGACCGCCGATACTGTCGCCAGCCGCGAATTGCTCAGCCGTTATCAGGTACCAGGGCCGCCGAGTTTTATCTGGATCGGCCCCAACGGCGTTGAGCGTCGCGCACAGCGGATTACGGGCGAAGTCAACGCCCAGACCTTTTTGAATAACTGGAACGCCACGCGGGAACACCTCTGAATGCTGACACTGACCATCGGTTCGTTTGCGCTGGCAATCAACCATTTGCTGATGATACTGGCCCTCGCTCTGGCGACGCTGGTGGGCTGGCGAGTGGCCAAACGCGGCGGCGATAATCCGGAGTCAGTGCTATTCGGGCTGTTTATGCTCGGGTTAGTGGTTGCCCGCTGCGCGTTTGTTATCGAGTACTGGCATTGGCTCAAGGACGACCTGCTGCAAGTGCTTGACGTACGAGACGGCGGTTTTCTGCTGTGGCCCGGATTGATCGCGGTGGTCGTGGGTGCGCTGTTCATCGGCTGGCGTCGTCCGGGCCTGCGCCGCCCGCTGGGCTGGGGCCTGATCAGCGGCTTGGCGTTCTGGCTGCTGGCCACCTTCTCCTCCAGCCTCTATGAACAGAGTACGCACATGCCGCAAATGGTGTTGCGTGACGCCAATGGCAAGTCAGTGGAACTGAGCAGTTATCAGGGCGGCCCGTTGGTGATCAATTTGTGGGCGACCTGGTGCCCGCCGTGTCGGCGTGAAATGCCCGTGTTGCAAAAGGCGCAGACGCAGAATCAAGACGTTACTTTCCTGTTCGTCAATCAGGGCGAAAGCATGCAAAGCGTCAGCACCTTCCTTGAAACACAAGGTCTGAACCTCAATAACGTGTTATTCGACAGCGGTGGCCAACTGGGCCAAAAAGTGGGCTCAATGGCCCTGCCGACCACTCTTTTCTACAGCCCGCAAGGCCGCCTTTTGAGCAGCCATCTGGGCGAATTGTCAGAAGCCAGTCTGGCCCGCGCGCTGGAAAGCTTCGACGCCCTTAATTCGAGGAATCTGCAAAAATGTTCAACCGCAAACTGCTGACCCTGGGCATCACCTCTCTGCTCGGCGCGACCTTATTGCAATCGCCGCTGCTGCACGCTGAAGAATGGCCGGCACCGATTAAAAAGATCGAAGCCAAAGGGGCAAAAATCATCGGCAGTTTCGATGCGCCCAGCGGCATGCGGGGTTATGCCGCGCAGTATCAAAACCGTGGCATGGCCTTGTACCTGACCCCGGACGGTAAAAACGTGCTGGTGGGCAATTTATATGATGCCCAAGGCAACGATTTGAGCCTGGCACCGTTGCAAAAGCTGGTGTATGAGCCGATGGCCAAAGAGGTCTGGGCCTCTATGGAGAAGAGCAACTGGATCGCGGACGGCAAAAAAGATGCACCGCGCATCGTCTACTTGTTCAGCGACCCGAACTGCCCGTACTGCAACATGTTCTGGGAGCAGGCTCGCCCTTGGGTCGACTCGGGGAAAGTGCAATTGCGCCACATTATGGTCGGCATCATCCGCGAAGACAGCCCGGCCAAATCCGCCGCGTTGCTGGCTGCCAAAGACCCGCAGCAAGCGCTGCATGACCATGAGAAAGCCGGCAAGGCCAGCACACTCAAGGCGCTGGGTAAAATCCCGGCCGACGTTCAGGCCAAACTGGACGCCAATGCGCAGTTGATGACCGAACTGGATGTGGCCGCGACCCCGGCGATTTTCTATCTGGATGAAAACGGCAACTTGCAGCAACAGCAAGGTGCGCCATCGCCGGATAAATTGGTGAAGATTTTGGGGCCCAAGTAAGGGTAAAGCGAAGAGCACCCTCACCCTAACCCTCTCCCAAAGGGAGAGGGGACTGATTGGGGGATGTTGACTAACAGCTTCAACCTCAAAGCCAAGCGCTGAATCCGAAACCACCACCGATCAAGCCCCCCTCTCCCTTTGGGAGAGGGTTGGGGTGAGGGAATGTTGACTATTAGCCTCAACCTCAAAGCCGGGCGCTAAATCCGAAACCACCCCAATCAAGCCCCCTCTCCCTCCGGGAGAGGGTTGGGGTGAGGGAATGTTGACTATTAGCCTCAACCTCAAAGCCAAGCGCTAAATCCGAAACCACCCCAATCAAGCCCCCTCTCCCTCCGGGAGAGGGTTGGGGTGAGGGGATGTTAACTATCAGCCTCAACCTCAAAGCCGAGCGCTAAATCCGAAACCACCCCAATCAAGCCCCCTCTCCCTCCGGGAGAGGGTTGGGGTGAGGGGATGTTAACTATCAGCCTCAACCTCAAAGCCGGGCGCTAAATCCGAAACCACCCCAATCAAGCCCCCTCTCCCTTTGGGAGAGGGTTGGGGTGAGGGGCGGTTGATTTACAACCCTTCCAGCTCCGCCATCAGATCACTCAGGCGATCAACCTTATCCTCGTTGATTTCGCTGCTTTCCAGCCCGTCGATATACAGCGCCAGCTGTTCGACACAACTGCACTCAAACATCGCCCGCAGCGGCACGTTGCGTTGCAACACTTTTTGCACCCGCGAGGCAATTTGCGTGGCCAGCAAGGAGTGCCCGCCCAGTTCAAAGAAGTTGTCCCTCACGCCCACTTGCTCGACGTTCAATACATCCGCCCAAATGTCAGCCAAGGTCTGTTCCAGCAGCGAACGCGGCGCCAAATAGTCGTCACGTTGCTGTTGACCGATTTCAATCAACGGCAACGCTCGGCGATCCAGCTTGCCATTGGCGTTCAGCGGCAAACGCGCCAGCCACTGCCAATGCAAGGGCACCATGTACTCCGGCAGCTCAGCGCGCAGGCGCTGTTTGATGTGCTCCAGGCACTCGTTCTGGCCCGGATCAGCAACCGCCGCCACCAGATAACCCACCAAATACTTGCCGTTAGGCCCCTGCTGCACGCTGACCGCTGCATCGCGTACCCACGGGTGATCGTGCAGGCGCGCTTCAATTTCCCCCAGCTCGATCCGCAAACCACGAATTTTGACCTGATGGTCGATGCGTCCAACGTACTCCAGCACACCGTCCATGCGGCGCCGCGCCAAATCGCCCGTGCGATACAAGCGCTCACCCGGTGCGCCGAAAGGATGCGGCACAAAGGCGCTCGCCGTGCGCAGCGGGTCGCTGACATAACCCCGGCCCACGCCGGTACCGGCGACACACAACTCCCCTACCGCACCCAGTGGCACCAGGTGCAATGCGTCATCGAGCACGTACAAACGGTTGTTGTCAGTGGGCGTGCCAATGGGCAAATAACTGCCTTGGGTAGACGCCTGATCGACACGGAAGAACGCCACGTCGTCCGAGCACTCTGCCGGGCCATAGGCATTCACCAGTCCGATCTGCGGGTAGCGCAGCAGCCATTGCTGGGCCAGTTCGGGCGGCATCGCTTCTCCGGTAGGCAGCAACCAGCGCAGGCTATCGAGTGGCACGGTGTCTTCTGCAAGCATGCCCTGAATCAGAGACGGCACACTTTCCAGCACGCTAATGCCCTGGGCATTGACGTGTGCCAACAAGGCCTGCGGATCATGGGCCAGGGCGTTGGGCACGATGTTGACGCTGGCACCGAACAAGGGCGCAGCAAGGAACTGCCACACCGAAATATCAAAACTTTGCGACGCCGTCTGCGCGATCACATCCCGTTCGCTGAGGTGCAAGTAAGGCACTTTGCTCAACTGGTTATTGAGCATGCCGCGCTGTTCGACCATCACCCCTTTGGGCAGGCCGGTAGAACCGGAGGTATAGATCACATACGCCAGATTGTCCGGCTGGCTGTACACCTGCGGGTTGTGCTCGGCCAGCGTCTGGGCTTGCACCTCTTCCCACACCAGCAAACGCGGACGGTTCGCGCACCCCGACTCATCCAGCAAGGCCTGGGCCTGCTCGCGGTAAGCCGCCGTACACACCAGCAAGGGCGTGCGGCTTAATTCGATGATGCGGCTCAACCGCGCTTCGGGCAGCCCCGGGTCGAGTGGCAAGTAAGCCGCCCCGGCCTTGAAGCTGCCGATGATCATGCCCAGCAGTTCCAGTCCGCGCTCGGCCAGCAGCGCCACCGGCTGATCCGCTTTGACGCCCGCGCCAAGCAAGGCATGGCCCAGGCGGTTGCTGCGCTGATTAAGGTCGGCGTAGCACCAGTGCTGATCCAGACAGCGGGCTACCGTTCGTTGCGGGTGCGCCGCCACCTGCGCTTCAAACAGCTCGATGTAACTTTGCTGCAACGGGTATTGGCGCTGGCTCTGGTTGCACCCCTCGAGCAAGAAGTGCCGCTCGGCTTCGCCCAACAAGGGCAGTTCAGCCATGTCGCCTTCGATGCCCGCCATCAAGGCCAGCAGCAGGCGTTTGAACTCGGCCAGCAAACGCTCGACGCTGTCTTGCTCGAAGAAGCGCTGGTCATACGACAGGTGCAGACCCAGGTCATCGCCGGGGTAACACACCGCCGTCAACGGAAAGTTGGTGTGCGTGCGCCCCGAATCCGAAGTCGCGTTCAGGTGCTGGGCACGGTCCATCACCGAGATGTCCACGGGCGCGTTTTCAAACACAAACAGGCTGTCGAACAGCGGCTGGCCCTTGGGCAACTCGCTGCGTTCCTGAATCGTCACCAACGGCACGTATTCGTACTCGCGCAGTTCCATATTGTGTTCGAGCAACGCGCTCAGCCATTGCTGAACCCCCAGCGCCTGACCGTCTGCGGGCATTTTCACGCGCAGGGCCACACTGTTGATAAACAAGCCAACGGTCTGTTGCATCTGTGGCAACTCGACCGGCCGCCCGGCCACGGTGACGCCGAACAGCACATCGCGCTCGCCGCTGAAACGGCGCAGTACCAAGGCCCACGCTGCTTGCGCGAAGGTGTTAATGGTCAGTTTGTGCTGCTGGGCCAGCTCCCGCAGGCGCAGGCCGTCCTGCACTTCAAGCCGGGTGTAGCAGTCACCCACCCTCATGCCGCCGCTGTCACCCGCGTGTTCACGCAGGAACGGACGGTCGCTGGGTATGTACGTAGTCTGCTCGAAGCCCTGCAAGTTGTGCTGCCACCAGGCATTGGCCTGTTGCAAATCCTGATGTTGCAGCCAGCCAATGTAGTCGCGATAGCGCGGCGGCGCGGCCAGTTGCGCGGTGCGCTGCTCGCCCAGCGCGCTGTAGATTTCGAAGAAGTCACTCATCAGCAACGAGCGGCACCAGGCATCAATCAGAATGTGGTGGTTGCTCATCATGAACCAGTAACGGGCTTCATCGACACGGATCAGCCGCAGGTGGAACGGTGCCTGATTGAGCAAATCAAAGCCGGCTTCGCGCTCGGCCTTGAGCAACGCTTGCAGGCGTGGCTCGTGGCTGTCCTGTGGCTCGGCACGCCAGTCAAGGAAGTCGATGGCAGTAGCGCCGGGGCGATGGATGATTTGCAGCATCTGTTCGCCGACATTCCAGCAGAACGACGCACGCAAGGCTTCGTGACGGGCAATCACCGCCTGCCACGCCTCCGCAAACCGCTGAGGGTCGAGGGCGCTGTTGATGCGGTAGCGGTCCTGCATGAAATACAGCCCGGTGCCGGGTTCGAGCAGCGTGTGCACGAGCATGCCCTCCTGCATCGGCGTCAGCGGGTAGAGGTCTTCAATCTGTTGCGCCGCCACCGGCAGCGCGTCCAGTTGCGCCTGACTGAGGCTCGTGAGCGGGAAGTCGGACGGTGTCAAACCGCCCGCGTCAGCGCTCAGGCAATGCGCAATGAGAGTTTCCAACTCGCTGACATAAGCGTCGGCCAAGGTGGCGATGGTCTGCGGCGCATAGCGTTCGGCACTGAAGGTCCAGCGCAACTGCAATTGGCCGCCATAGACCTGACCGTCAATGCTCAGTTCGTTGGGCAAAGGGGCCAGCGGGTCGTGGGCGGCTCCCGTGGCTTCAGCCAGCGGGCGGAACAGGGCGTTAGCGCCAAAGCTCTGGTCGAACTGGCCGAGGTAGTTGAACGTCACCGGCGCTCCTGGCAGATCCGCCAGCGCCTGACGGGTGGGGCTATCGGTCAGGTAACGCAACACGCCGTAGCCCAGCCCTTTGTGCGGGATGCTGCGCAGTTGTTCTTTGATGGCCTTGATCGAAGCGCCCTGCCCGCCTGCTGCCTGCGGGGTCAGGCGCAGCGGGTAGGCACTGGTAAACCAGCCCACGGTGCGGCTCAGGTCGATGTCGTCAAACAGCATTTCGCGGCCGTGGCCTTCGAGCTGGATCAACGCCGAAGGCTGCCCGGTCCAGCGACACAATACCCGCGCCAGAGCGGTCAATAACAGGTCATTGACCTGAGTGCGGTATGCGCTGGGCGCCTGCTGCAACAGTTGGGTGGTGCGTTCGGCGTCCAGGTGCACGCTGACGGTGTGGCCATGGCGGTTTTGCCCGCCGCCGTGCGGGTTGTCACACGGCAAGCTCACCGGCGACCCGCTGAGTTGTTGTTGCCACAGGCTGAGTTCTTCGCGCAGGGAATCGCTGCTGGCATAGGCCTGCAACCGGGTGGTCCAGGCCCGCAAGGCGCTGGTCTTGGCCGGCAGTGACGGCGGTTGCTGCTGCGCGAATTGGCGATAAAGGGTTTGCAGGTCTGCGAGCAATACGCGCCAGGACACGCCGTCGACCGCCAGGTGATGGATCACCAACAACAAGCGTTGCTGACCCTGCGGGCCGTCGACCAGCACGGCACGTACCAGCGCGCCTTGTTGCTCATCAAGGCTGCGCTGGGCCTGCTCGAACAGGTCGAGGCTGTGTTGCAGATCCGTCACGGTGGCATGGCTTAGTACGTTGCCCGCCACTTCGGTGCGGTAGTCGGCGCGCCATTGGCCGTCCATCTGATGGAAACTCAGGCGCAAGGCGTCGTGGTGCTGCAGCAAGGCGTTCAGAGCTTGCTCCAGCAGCGGTGCCTCCAGACGTTGCGCAGGTTCGAGCAACAGGGTCTGGTTCCAGTGATTACGTTGCGGTATGGCTGTTTCAAAGAACCAGTGCTGGATCGGCGTCAGGCCGACCTCGCCGGTGAGTACCCCCTGTTCAGCGAGGGTCTGTTCGGTAAGGGTGGCGACACTCGCCAGCGCCTGCACGGTTTGATGCTGAAACAGATCACGCGGGCTGAAATGGATACCCAGTTGGCGTGCGCGGCTGACCACTTGAATTGACAGAATCGAGTCGCCACCCAGTTCAAAGAAGTTATCGTCCAACCCCACTTGGCTCAGGTTCAGCACGTCACACCACACCTGCGCCAAACTCTGCTCCAGCGCAGTGCTTGGGGCCACGTACTGTTGACGGTTGAGTTCAATATCGGGCGTCGGCAAGGCGCGCCGGTCAAGCTTGCCGTTGGCGGTCAGCGGCATGCTGGCCAGCAACACCAGATGGGTCGGCACCATGTAGTCGGGCAGTTGGGTTTTGAGGTGACGCTTGAGGTCATCGCGCAAGGCGGCTTGCGCCTGTTCGTCGTGCTGCGCCACGCTGCACACCAGGTACGCGGCCAATTGCTTGCCACCGGGCATGTCCAGCGCCAGCACCACTGCTTCGCGCACCGCAGGGTGATCGAGCAGGCGGTTTTCGATTTCGCCCAGCTCGATACGAAAACCGCGAATTTTCACTTGATGGTCGATGCGTCCGACATATTCGACCAGCCCGTCAATACGCTGACGCACCAGATCGCCGGTGCGGTACAGGCGCCCGCCATTGCCGGCGAACGGGTCGGCGACAAAACGTTCGGCGGTCAGACCGGCACGCTGGTGATAGCCCTGAGCCAGACCGGCGCCACCGATGTACAACTCACCGACAGCCCCTTGCGGCACCAGCGCCAGACCGGCGTCGAGGATATACGCAACCCGGGCACCAATGACCTGACCGATGGGCACACTGGTGGCACCGTCTTCCAATTGCGCCGGGGCCAGACTGGCCAGGGGCATGACCACGGTTTCGGTCGGCCCGTAGGCGTTGAAAAACACCTCGGGGCTGAACGCGGCGCGAATGCGCTGCAAATGCTCCCCGGTGAGCGCTTCACCGCCGGTGATGCACATGCGCACGGGCAAGGTCTGCTCGCGACTGGCCAACCATTGCGCCAGCTGGCTGCCATAGCTGGGCGTAAAGCCCAGAATGCTGACCTGTTGCTCGTCGATCAGTTGGCAGATTTGCTCGGCATCCCATTGCCCTTGGGCACGCAGCACCACCCGCGCGCCGCACAGTAAAGGGGCCAGCAAGCGCTCGGTGGCGGCGTCAAAATTGATCGAGTAAAAATGCAATTCGCAGTCATCGCTACGCATGCCGAAGCGCTCAATCACAGCTCGGCAATGCATGGCAATTTCGCCGTGAGACACCATCACGCCTTTCGGCTGCCCGGTAGAACCCGAGGTGTAAATCAGGTACGCCTGATGCTGTGCCAGGCTGATAAACGGCACCTCGCCGGTCGGGTAAGCGGCCAAGGTTTCTCGATCATCTTCAAGACAGCCGCGCACCACGCCAGCAGGCAACTCGCCCAAGGCTTCGAACAATGCGCGATGGCTTAGCAGCACGCCAATACCGCTGTCTTCGATCATGTAATGCAGGCGTTCGAGCGGGTACTCCGGGTCCAGCGGCACATAGGCGCCACCGGCTTTAAGGATCCCCAGCAGGCCAATCACCATGTCCAGCGAGCGCTCCAGCGCCAGCCCCACGCGCATCTGCGGGCCGACGCCGCGTTCGCGCAGCATCCAAGCCATTTGATTGGCCCGGCGATCGAGTTCGCCGTAGCTCAGGTGCTGCCCGGCAAAGGTCAGGGCGATGGCGTCAGGCTGCGCCTGCGCTTGCTCGGCAAACAGGCGATGAATGCACAGGTCAAGGTCATGCCCGGCCGCAGATGGCGCCAGCCCGTCAAGCAAGCGCTGTTGCTCGGCGTCTCCCAATAACGGCAATTCGCTAAGGCGTTGTTGCGGGTCGCCCAGCAAGGCTTCCAGCAGATTGCGCCAATGTTCGGCCATGCGCGCAATGCGCGGTTGGTCAAACAAGTCGGTGCTGTAAGTCAGGCAACAGCCCAGGCGATGGTCGAGGTCGGTGACTTCCAGATTGAGGTCGAACTTGGTCGCCCGCGCATCGTTGGGCAGAAACTCGACGGTCATGCCCGCCAACTGGCGGCTTTGCTGGAACTCCCAGCGCTGCACATTGCACATCACCTGAAACAACGGGTTATACGCTGCACTGCGCGGCGGTTGCAGCGCGTCGACCAGATGGTCAAACGGCAAGTCCTGATGGGACTGGCCCTCGATCACGGTATTGCGCACTTGCTCGAACAGGTCGGCAACACGCATCTGCCCGTCCAGCTCACAGCGCAGCACATGAGTATTAAGGAAGGCACCGATCAGCCCTTCGCTTTCCGGGCGAATGCGATTAGCCACCGGCGCTCCGATGCGCACATCGTTCTGACCGCTGTAGCGATGCAGCAGCACGGCCAATGTCGCGGTCATGGTCATAAACAGGGTCAGGCCATGCTGGGCATTAAATGCCCGCACTCGCGCTGCGAGGTCATCGCTGAGATCAAAACGGTAAAGCTCCCCTTTGTAGCTTTGCACCGACGGCCGAGGTCGGTCGGCGGGCAGCTCCAATAGCGGATGTTCGTTGCCAAGTTTTGCCGTCCAGTAATCGAGCTGACGCTGACGCTCGCCCGACTCCAGCCACTGACGCTGCCACACGCTGTAGTCCAGGTATTGCACAGCCAGCGGGACCAGAGGCGACTGGCGATCATCCAGAAAGGCTTCGTACAGTTCACCCAGTTCGCGGGCGAAGATGTCCATCGCCCACCCTTCGGTGACGATGTGGTGCAGGGTCAGTACAAAGTAATGCTCACGCTCGCCCGCCTTGACCATGCAGGCGCGCAGCAACGGCCCGCTTTCCAGATCAAATGGCTGGTGCGCTTCGTGGTCGGCCAGCGCCTGCAGGCGCTGCTGACGGGCGTGCTCATCAAGGCTGGTCAAGTCCAGCCAGGCCATGCCCACGCCCGTTTCGGCATGGACTTTTTGACACGCCACACCGTCCACACTTGGAAAGGTGGTACGCAGGGTTTCATGACGCAGCAGCAAGGCTTGCAAGGCCGCCTCGAAACGGCCGACATCCAGCAGGCCCTTGAGGCGCGCCATGCCGCCGACGTTGTAGGCCGGGCTGTCGGGTTCCATTTTCCAGAGGAACCACATGCGCTGCTGGGAATAAGACAGAGGCACCGCTTGGCGACGGTCGACAAGGCCAATCGGTTGCTGGCTATTGCGCTGCCCCGCCGCCTGAATCTGCGCGACCTGCTCGACAAATGCGCCCAGTTCGCTGGCCTCAAACAATGTGCGCAACGCCAGCTCCACGTCACAGGCCTGACGAACACGGGAGACAATTTGCGTGGCCAGCAAGGAGTGCCCGCCCAAGGCGAAGAAGTCATCGCGCAGGCCAATCTGCGTCTGCCCCAATACGTTACGCCAGATCGCCGCGATCTGTTGTTCCAGCGCGGTGGACGGCGCCACGAACTCGCTGACACGCCACTGCGGCTCGGGTAAGGCGCGGCGATCCAGTTTGCCGCTCGGGCTCAACGGCATCGCCTCCAGACGCAGTAACTGCGCAGGCACCATGTAGTCGGGCAACTGCGCGGCCAGTGCAGCCGTGAGTTCGCGGCTCAGTGCTTCTTCGCCCAGCGTGCATTGCAGCGCTGTGTAGTAGCCGATCAGTTGCGGCCCTGCGGCGCTGTCGCGAATGACCACGGCCGCCTGTGCCACGTGTGGCAATGCCAGCAGGCACGCTTCGATTTCCTGTGGCTCGACCCGAAAGCCACGCAGTTTGACTTGCTGATCGAGCCGCCCGAGGTATTCCAGCACGCCTTCGGTGTTCCAGCGCACCCGGTCACCGGTGCGGTACAGACGCGCGCCCGGCTCGCCCAGCGGGTCGGCAATAAAGCGTTCGGCAGTCAGCCCCGGACGCGCCAGATAGCCGCGCGCCAGGCCGCTTCCGCCAATGCACAATTCGCCCGGCACACCGGTGGGCAGCGGATTGAGCTCGCTGTCGAGCACCCGGCACAACACGTTGCCCAAAGGGCGGCCGATGGGTGAGCGCTCACCGTCTTCAACGCGGCAATGCCAATGGGTGACATTGATCGCGGTTTCGGTCGGCCCGTAACGATTGTGCAACTGCGCGTTCGGCAGGTGCTGCAGGACGCGATTGCGCAGCTCGGCCGGCAATGCTTCACCGCCGCTGAATACCCGACGCAAGCTGGTGCAGTGGACGCTCTGTGGTTCATCGACGAACAGGCTTAACAATGGCGGCACAAAGTGCAAGGTGGTCACGCCAAACTGTTGCACCAACTGCGCAATGCGCTGGGGGTCGCGATGCTCACCGGGGCCGGCCAGCACCAGACGGCAGCCGGTAATCAGAGGCCAGAAGCACTCCCACACCGACACGTCAAAACTGATCGGCGCTTTTTGCATCAGCACGTCATCGGCTTGCAGCGCGTAGGTGGCTTGCATCCATTGCAGGCGCTCGCTCAGCGCGGCGTGGGTGTTGCCCACACCTTTGGGCTGACCGGTGGAACCGGAGGTGTAGATCACGTAGGCAAGGTTATCGCCGTGCAGGTGCAAACCCGGTGCGTGGCTGGGCCAGTTGTCGAGCTTGAGGCAGTCCATCGCAATGGCACTGACGCTGCTCAGGTGCGGCAAGCCGTCCAGCAAGTGGCGTTGCGTCAGCAACAGGGTGGCGCCGCTGTCTTGCAGCATGTAGCTCAGGCGTTCTGGCGGGTAGTCCGGGTCCAGCGGTACGTAGGCACCGCCCGCCTTGAGAATGGCCAGCAAACCGATCAGCAGGTGCGGCGAACGCTCGACAGCAATCGCCACGGGTACATCCGGCCCCACGCCCTTGTCCCGCAAGTAATGCGCAAGGCGGTTGGCCTGTGCGTGCAGGTTGGCAACGTCGAGGCTGCCACCCTCCCAGACCAGCGCGACCCGCTCAGGCGTCAGCTGTGCTTGCTGCTCCAGCAAGTGCGGCAGCCAGTGCTGGGCCGCGACACAGGGTGCGGCCCCCCATTGCTGCTGTTCGGTTAACTGCTGCGCGCTCACCCCTTGTAAATCACCGAGGGCCTTCTCGCTGTCCTCGCTGACTTGGCGCAACAGGCTGACAAAGTGCTCGGCCAGCCGCTCAATTGTAGCGGCCTCGAACAGTTCATCGGCGTAGTCAAAAGAAAGTTTCAGGCGGCCCTGATGGTCTTCTTCGCTGTGCAGTTGCAGGTCGAACTTGGCTTCGCGGCTGTGCCAGTCCAGCTCATCGGCCAGCAGGCCCGGCAAGCGGCGCAAGGCGCTAAGGTCGCGCTGCTGGTGGTTGAACATGACTTGGAACAGGCCATGCTCGCGGGCCTGAGGGAACGCTTCGAGCACTTGCTCAAACGGCACGTCCTGATGACCTTGGGCATCCAGGGTGGCCTGACGGGTTTGCGCCAGCAATTGAGTGAAAGGCAAACGGCCGTGTAACTCCGCGCGCAGCACCAGGGTGTTGATGAAGAACCCGATCAGGCCGTGGGTTTCCTGACGCCCACGGTTGGCGCTGGGCACGCCGATACGAATATCGCACTGGCCGGTGTAGCGATGCAGCAATGTTTGAAAGGTCGCCAGCAGCAACATGAAAGCGGTGCTGTCGTGGGCCTGCGCGGTCGAACGCACGGCGTCGCACAACGCGGCATCCAGTTTCAGGCTGTAGCGTGCGGCGCTGCGCCGCCCAAGGGCGGAGCGCGGATGATCAGTGGCTAACGAAAGTACCGGATGCTCATCGCCCAGTTGTGTTTTCCAGTAATGCAGTTGGCGTTCCGCTTCACCTTGCGCCAGCCACTGGCGCTGCCAACTGCCGTAGTCGGCGTACTGCAGCGCCAGTGGCGCCAGCGCCAGCGGCTGGCCAAGGCAGGCCGCAGCGTACAGCCGGGAAAACTCGTCGATCAGCACGTTCAGCGACCAACCATCAGCAATGATGTGGTGCATCGTCAGCAGTAGTTGATGGTCATCGTCGTCCAGCTTGACCAGCGTGATCCGCAGCAGCGGCCCGCTTTCGAGATTAAAAGGGGTCTGTGCCTGATCTTCACGGATCTGTTGCGCACGCAGCTCACGCTCAGGGGCTGGCAGGTCGCGAAGATCGATGACGTGCAGGTCAACCTCTGCGGCCTTGTCGACCCGTTGCAAGGCGTGCTCGTCACGTTGATAAAAGCCGGTACGCAGGGCTTCATGGCGCTCGATCAAGTGCGTGAAGCTGCTGCGCAACGCGGCTTCATTCAGCTCACCGCGCAAGCGCAACGCGCCGGGGATGGTGAAGGCGCAGCTGTCAGGGGCCAGTTGCCACAAAAACCACAGGCGGTTTTGCGCCAGCGACTGTGGCAGTTCGTCCTGCCGGTTCAGGTGCGGGATATTGCCTTGGGCCAACCCGCTGTCCTGTTGCAGTGCGCCGACCTGCGCGACGAAGGCGCCGAGGGTCGGCGCTTCAAACAACAGACGCAGATTAAGTACAAGCTTGAGTTCTTCCCGCAAGCGGGCGATCACTTGGGTGGCCACAATCGAGTTGCCGCCCAACAGGAAAAAATGGTCATCGGCGGCCACTTGCTCGACGTGCAAATGCTCGCACCAAACCCAGGCGATCAGCGCTTCCAGATCACTGGCGCGATGCTGCGCAGCGGGCAGCGAGTCCGCTGGCTGCGGGGCCGGAAATTGCGCATAAGTGTCGAGACTGCCATCGGCCAGCCGGCTGCGGCAGGCGGAGCGCTGCAACTTGCCGCTGGAGGTCTTGGGCAGCGCACCGGGGTTGAGCAGCACCACCACGCTTGGCGCTTGCTGGCAAGCGTCGGCCACGGCCTGACGAATGGCAGTGATCAGCGCGTCAGCGGGCAGGATTTTTTGCACGCTGCGGCTGATTTCCGCAGCGATACCAATGCCCTCCTCACCTTTGACATTGACCGCAAACGCCGCGACACGACCTTTACGCACGACGTCAACTTCGCGCTCAATGACTTTTTCAATGTCTTGGGGGTACAGGTTTTGGCCGCGAACGATCACAAGGTCTTTCAAGCGTCCGGTGATGAACAGCTCGCCGTCACGCATAAAGCCCAGATCGCCGGTGCGTAGCCAAGTAGCGCCGTCACGTTTGACGAAAGTCTCGGCGCTGGCGTTCGGGTTACGCCAGTAGCCGTGGGCGATGCTCGGGCCGCTGGCCCAGATTTCACCGACAAGGTTGTCAGCCAGCGCTTCAAGGCTTTGCGCGTCGACAATCTGAACCGCATGTTCTGGCTGGGAGGTGCCGCAACTCATGACCGCGCTGCCCTCGCCCGACACGATACGGTTGTTGGCCAGTTCCAGTTCATTCACGCACAAGCCCGGGATGCCCTTGCCGCGCTGCCCGCCTGCGACAAACAAGGTGGCTTCGGCTAATCCGTAGGAGGCGAAATAGCTGTCCGGGGTAAAGCCGCATGGGGAAAATTTTTCGGCAAAGCGTTGCAGAGTGTCTTGGCGGATCGGCTCGGAACCTGAATAGGCTACGCGCCAGCGGCTCAGGTCCAAGCCAGCCAGAGCGGTTTCACTGACCCGTTCGCTGCACAACCGGTAGGCGAAGTCCGGGCCGCCACTGATGGTGCCGCCGTATTCGCTGATGGCTTCGAGCCAACGCAGCGGGCGGGTAAGGAAGTACGCCGGGGACATCAACACGCACGGCACACCGCTGAAAATCGGTTGCAGCAAACCACCGATCAAGCCCATGTCGTGGTACAGCGGCAACCAGCTGACAATCACGTCGTCGGGGTTCAAGTCGATGCCGAACCCCCGGCGGATCAGCACCTCATTGGCGACCAGATTGCCGTGGGTCACTTGAACGCCTTTGGGCAAGGCCGTCGAACCCGAGGTGTACTGCAAAAAGGCCACGTCATCAGCCTGCAAAGCAACGGGCCGCCAGGCGTGCACGGCGTCGGGTTCAACTTCGTCGACACAGAGCACGTGTGGCGCATCTGTCGCGCTCAGCTCGCTCATCTGCAACAAGGACTGGCGCAACGCGCTACAGGTCAGCAGCAGGCGCGGCTCGGCATCATCGAGAATCGACAACAAACGCTCTTGGTGATGGCGCTTGCTCGACTCGGGTGGATACGCCGGCACGGCGATGATGCCCGCGTACAGACAGGCAAAGAAGGCCGCGACGTAGTCCGGGCCGCTCGCGAACAGCAACACCGCCCGATCACCCACAGCCGCATGGGCCTGCAAGGCGACGGCAATTGTGCGCGCCCGAAGGTCCAGGTCGTGGTAGGTGAGCACTTGGTTGGCCGCCGGGTCATCGGCCAGAAAGCGCAGCGCCTGACGATCCGGAGTCAGAGCTGCACGTTGCGCAAGGGCTTGGGCCAGGGTGCCGGGGAGTTCGAACGCGTCCATCATGGGGTTTCCTGCCTGAGGTCGGCTTGAAAGAAATTCAGTGTGTTTGTAACGGCGGGCGGCGCTTACACAGACAGGCGCGCCTGTTGATTGCGCCAGCGCGTCAAATGCTCTTCGGCATAACGGCGCAGGCAGCGCAGCAGCGGCAATTCTTGCTGCAGCAGAAAGAAGTGGTGCCCTTCAAACAGGTCGAGGGAAAACGTGCTGCTGGTATCGGTTTGCCAGTCCAGCAATTGCTCGGCACGCACGCTGTCCTGCTTGCCGCCAAAGACGTGGATGGGCATGGGCAACGGCGCACGTTGGCCGTAGTTGAAACTGCCGCACAACAGGAAGTCGGCGCGCAGAATCGGCAGCATCATCTGCATCAGTTCGGCATCGGCCAGCACCTCTTCACCGGTGCCTTTGAGTTCGCGCAGGCGCTCGATCAATTGCTGGTCGGTTTTAGCCACGGCGTATTCGTTGACATCGCGCCGCGAGGGCCCGGCGGTGGCCGAAGCAAACAGCGCCAGCGGCGCAGGCAGACCGCGCTCGCGCAGCGCATGGGCCAGCTCAAACGCCAGCAAGCCGCCCAGGCTATGGCCAAACAAGGCATAGGGGCGGTCAAGTTCGGCACTGATTTCGTCCGCCAGTTGCGCGGCAAGACGGCGTATGTCGCTTTGCAATGGCTCATCCATGCGCATGCCGCGACCGGGCAGTTCGAGCGGTCGCACATGCAACCATTCGGGCATTGAACGACGCCAGCGGCTATAGGCCATTGCACTGGCGCCGGAGTAAGGCAGGCAAAACAAACGCAGCATGACGGGCTCACTCATCAGCCACTGCTCCAGCACTCGAATGCCACCTGTCCACGATTAAAAACATCCCGCCCTCCTGTGCCCACTCATTCGTCACCGGCCTGCTTCACCGGCTGTAGTCCATTGAGAACGGTTAACTCAGGCAAATAATTAGTCAGGGCAATAGTGGCGTTTTGAATCTGAGGAAGGCGGATGTGAGGCATGTCTCAATCTTCTGTCAGGCGCGGCATTAGTTCTTCTTCTCATTTGACAATCATTATCATTCAACCTAATTTGTTGCCAGCTGTGTAGGAGGCCTTACTCGGGCCCGCACTCATTCATTTGCAGCAGGTGATCTCCATGACGGAACAAGTGTCGACAAGCAGGTGCGACTCACCCTTACTCCAGGCCTTTGTTGATAATCGGCTTATCCTGGTCAAAATCGCAGCCCGCATTACCGGCTGCCGATCCAGGGCAGAGGACGTGGTGCAGGATGCTTTTTTTCGCTTGCAGTCGGCGCCGCAAATCACCTCCTCGTTCAAGGCGCAACTGAGCTACCTGTTCCAGATCGTGCGCAACCTTGCCATTGACCACTACCGTAAACAGGCCTTGGAGCAACGCTACTCGGGCCCTGAAGAAGAAGGTTTGAATGTGGTCATTCAGGGCGCGTCACCCGAGACCTCGCATATCAATTTTTCGACGCTGGAACATATCGAGACCGCGCTGAACGATCTGCCCAGCCGCACTCGCTACGCGTTCGAGATGTATCGCCTGCACGGCGTGCAGCAAAAAGACATCGCCAAGGAACTGGGCGTTTCGCCCACGCTGGTGAATTTCATGATTCGCGATGCACTGGTGCATTGCCGCAAGGTCTCAGGCACGCAGGCGGATACGTTTTCCCGGCGCTGAACACGCGTCAACACGGCTTGCGCCCTGCGCTGGATCAGCACATTGGTCAGCGACAGGGCAAGCAATAATCGCTGACCAGGTGCTCGGACTCAGTCCAACTGCCGCCCCTCAAAAAAATCTTCGCGACGCTGCATCATCAAGGCCGCGCGCTTGTGCGGAAAATCGAATTCCTTGACGCAGTGATAGCCCTGCGACTGCATGTAGCTGATCATTTTGTCGTTATCGGCACGTGGTTCAGCCACCACGCGCTGGGTGCGCGGTTCATCCTCGAACAGGTAATGGGTCAGCGCCTGCAGCCAGCTGGCCACTTTGTGTGGCCCGCGATGGGCCTGCTCACCCACCAGCATATGAATCCCCCGGTCGTAATCGCCGGCGTCGTAGAACGGCGCGATACGGTCTTCCTTGGCCCAATACGCTTCAAAATAAGCAAACGGCTGGTCATCAAAACAGCCGATCAGGGTCAGGGTATGGGGGTCTGCGGCGAGTTTTTCGAGGTAGTGGCGATGTTGTTCCAAACTGCCGCCCTCCTCCCAGAAAGCCATCACCCGCGGGGTGTTTTGCCAGCGGCTGAAGCGCTCAAGGTCGTCGCTGATATCCAGCGTACGCAACGAAACCCACGCGCCGAGCTGCGGATCAAAGCGCCGGTACACTTCGCCAGCGGGTTTTGCCGGTCGCTGAGGGTGGTCGGTACCTGAACGGGCAGTGGCTGGCAATGGTGTCGATGAGGGTGCAATCATGGTCAAGGGCTCGCATTTATCGTCAACAGATAGGCTGTGTGACGTGGGCCGCGCCTTGAAATTTAGGGTTCGCTGCCGCCTGCGGGGGGCTCGGGCGTCACCACTTCAATTTGGTAGGGCGAAAAAATGGCCTTCAGCTGACCATTATTGCGAAGAATGCCCATTAACTGAGCAAACTGCTGGCTCTGGATCGGCGCTTGAGGGCGTAGTAACGCGTAATGGTGATAGATGTGATCGACGCGGTCAGACACCATGACCTGAGCGCGAAATTGCGGTTTGTCATTCAGCAAGTCGACGAGATTGGAACGGGTGATCAATGCCATTTCCACACGCCCACGCATGACCATCTGCAAATTGCTCAAGTGGGAGTACGTCAGGCTTACATTGAATGAATCAGACAGAAACTTCGGATCGGTGTTGTAACCGGCAAAGGCATAGTGATAACCGTTAAAGAGCGCCAGGCGTTTACTGCCCGGATTATCAAAATAACTTTGCTGTCGCCCTTCCTGCTGTTTGGCGACAAATACTTCAGCATCTCTAAGGCCCATATCGACAGGAATGTGCGCGATGCCCTGCCAACCCCATTCGGGATTTTCAAACAGCACCATGTCCATCTTGCCTTGCTTGAACTCACGAAAGCGGCGTGCATTGGAAGTAGGGGCGATGACGAAATGAAAATCGCTTTGCAGCGCGTTCAGGGCGTCCAGCAGCTGCGGTAACAAACCGGTATCCACACCGATTTCGGGCCGTACCGTATACGGAGGAAAGTGCGCCGCTCCGACCCTGACTTCCTGGGCAGCCCAGACAGGTATCACCAGCGTTGCACCAAGAACCATCACTACGCCGCGAGCCATCCACATGGGCAGACACTTCAAAGCCGTGTACCTCTGGGGGGTTGCCCACCACTGAACTTATTAAATGACACACGACCTGAGAGTTGTGCACCGAGGTAATTTAAGCGGGCACAGAATATCAAGCAAGCACTTGGCTGGCCCACTGCAAATTAAGTAGGTGCGTGTCGATGCCTTGGCTACGCTCCATCACCAACGCCCATGCTGTTTAAGGAAGCTGCACATGCCTCACTGGCTGGTCATTGACCTGGAAGCGACAACCGATGATGGCGGCTGGCCTTTATCCGATATGGAGGTGATCGAACTGGGCGCCAGCGTGGTCACTCGCGCAGGTAGGGAGGTTGACCACTTCCAGCGATTTATCCGCCCCCAGCGGCGACCACTGCTGACCCCTTTTTGCCGCCAGTTGACGCGCATCAGCCAAGCAGACATTGATAGCGCCGCCCCGCTGGTGCAGGTATGGGCGCAATTCGAACGCTGGCTCGGTCAACACCTGCCCAAGCTTGAAGGCTGGGCCAGTTGGGGCGACTACGACCGCAAGCAACTGGAACAGGAATGGCAGCAAAAAAATCTGGACAGCGCACTGGCCCGACTGCCGCATATAAACCTCAAGCAGCAGTTTGCTCAAGCACGCCAGCTAAAGCGCGCGCCGGGGCTCAATAGTGCATTGCATCTGGCCGGTATGCAGTTCAACGGGCAACAACACAGGGCGCTTGAAGATGCCCGCAATACAGCACGCTTATTACCGCTGGTTTTCGCGATTTAGGTTCAAGAACGGCCGCTATAAAGGGCGTGACGGGATATACCGGCTTCTGCATACTGGCCAGCCTTTTTTAGTCCATTGCGAGGAAGCGCCATGTTTAAAGTCAACGAATACTTCGACGGTACCGTCAAGTCGATTGCCTTCGCACAAGCCGATGGCAGTGCAACTATTGGCGTCATGGCCCCGGGTGAATATGAGTTCGGCACAGCACAGCGTGAAATCATGCATGTGGTGTCGGGTGAACTGAGTGTGAAGCTGCCAGGCAGCGACGCGTTTGAAACCTTTAAAACCGGCAGCCAGTTCAATGTGCCCGCCAACAGCAAATTTCAGCTCAAGGTGAGCGTTGATACCGCTTACCTGTGTGAGTACCGCTGAGAATTTCGACCCCTTCAGCACCTCGAGCAGCCAATAAAAAACCCGGCTTTCGCCGGGTTTTTTGTGCATCGCGATAACCTGTTACTCAGCCGCTGGGGCTTCTGGCTTGCGTCGCTTGAGCGGCGCCATGCCGTCTTTGCTGACCAGCGACAGCGCGTCGGTCTTTGGACGGTTGGCGATTTTGCGCTTAGTCGGGGCCTTGGCGCCGGTCTTCTTCTTGACGCCTTTAGCGTCAGTTTTTTTCTTCTTCACACCTACCGCTTTACCCGACGCCTTGACGTTTTTAGGGCCGCCGTAGGTACCTTTGACTTCCTTGATCACGCGGCGCTCAAAGCTTTGCTTCAAGTAACGCTCGATGCTGGACATGAGGTTCCAGTCACCGTGACAGATCAACGAGATCGCCAGGCCGTCGTTACCGGCACGGCCTGTGCGGCCAATACGGTGAACGTATTCGTCGCCGCTGCGGGGCATGTCGAAGTTGATCACCATATCCAGACCTTCGACGTCCAGACCACGTGCAGCCACGTCAGTGGCCACGAGGATTTTGACGCCACCTTGCTTGAGGCGGTCAATGGCCAGCTTACGGTCCTTCTGGTCTTTTTCACCGTGCAAGACAAAAGCCTTGTATTCCTGCGCCACCAGACGACCGTAGATACGGTCAGCCATGGCACGGGTATTGGTGAAAATAATGGCCTTTTGATACGTCTCATTGGCCAGCAACCAGTTCACAATTTGTTCTTTGTGCTGGTTGTGGTCGGCGGTGATGACTTGCTGACGCGTGGTGGCGTTCAGCTGGCTGACCTGATTGAGCTGCAAGTGCTCAGGGTTGGTCAGCACCTTGCCAATCATCTCGCGCAGGCCGGAACCACCCGTGGTGGCCGAGAACAACATGGTTTGCTGACGGTTCGGGCATTCGTCGACCAGACGCTGAACGTCTTCGGAGAACCCCATGTCGAGCATGCGGTCAGCTTCATCCAGCACCAGCACTTCAACCTCTTTGAGGTCAAGGTTGCCAGCGTTCAGTTGCTCCAGCAAACGGCCGGGCGTACCGATAAGAATGTCCGGCACCTTGCGCAGCATGGCGGCCTGAACCTTGAAGTCTTCACCGCCGGTGATCAGACCGGACTTGATGAACGTGAACTGCGAAAAACGCTCAACTTCTTTGAGCGTTTGCTGTGCCAGCTCGCGGGTCGGCAGCAAAATCAGCGCTTTGATGCTGACGCGAATTTTGGCCGGGCCAATCAGACGATTGAGGATCGGCAGGACGAAAGCAGCTGTTTTGCCGCTCCCGGTTTGAGCTGTAACCCGCAGGTCACGCCCTTCGAGCGCGAGCGGGATGGCCGCTGCTTGCACAGGCGTAGGCTCGACAAATTTAAGCTCGGCCACAGCTTTAAGCAGGCGTTCGTGCAGGGCGAAATCGGAAAACACGGGTGCTACCTCGAAGAAATGCAAAAAATCAGCGGCATAGAGTAACGGTTTCGAGCGCGCAGGCCGAGTTACTTTGCACGAACGGCATGAAACAAATGGTTTTTTAGGCTCTTTAGTCCAATCGAGTCCCCTAAAACGCCCTGAAGTGCTCTAATCCCATGGTCATTTATTACTGAGATAACGTTTTAGCTTATGGATACTCAAGCACTCTGGGGCCAAATCCAGGACCTGTGGGCCTCTTTGGATCAACATCCCTGGATCACGGCCTTAATGGGACTGATCGTTCTGGTGGGCGTTGCCCTGCTCGCTGGCCACATCGCACGCATCATTATCCTGCGCGTGACAAAAATCCTCGCTCGCCAGCCAGCCTTGCACTGGGTCAATGATCTTCGCGAACACAAGGTCTTCGATCGCCTGGCGCAAATGACACCTTCGCTGGTGGTGCAGTTTGGCCGCAACCTTGTACCGGACATGAGTGACACCGGTCGTCACTTCTTGGGCAACCTGGCACTGGCAATCACTATTTTTGCGCTGACACGGGTTATTGCGTCCCTGCTGGACGCCTTGCTCGACATCTATTCGCGCACCAACTACGCCAAGACACGCCCGATCAAGGGCTATATCCAGCTGGCTAAAATGCTGCTGTATGTGTTTTCGGCCATCATTATTGTCGCCACCCTGATCGACCGCTCGCCCATGTTGCTGCTATCGGGGCTGGGCGCCATGTCGGCGGTCATTTTGCTGGTCTATAAAGACACGCTGTTGTCGTTCGTGGCCAGTGTGCAGTTGACCAGCAACGATTTGCTGCGGGTGGGTGACTGGATCGAAATGCCTCAGGTAGGTGCCGATGGGGACGTGATCGATATCACCCTGCACACTGTCAAAGTGCAGAATTTCGATAAGACCATCGTGTCCATTCCAACCTGGCGCTTGATGTCCGAGTCGTTCAAAAACTGGCGCGGCATGCAGCAATCCGGTGGTCGACGCATCAAGCGCAGTCTGTTTATCGACGCTGGCGATGTTGGCTTTTTGAGCGATGAACAGGAGCAACGTCTGGAACAGGTACGCCTGTTGAGCGATTACCTGGTGCGCAAAAAAGTTGAGCTCAAGCACTGGAACGAAGCCCAAGGCAATGTCGCCGCCCTGTCCGCCAACCGTCGGCGCATGACCAATATCGGTACCTTCCGCGCTTATGCACTGGCGTATCTGAAGAGCCATCCCGATATTCAGCCGAACATGACCTGCATGGTTCGCCAACTGCAAGCCACCCCGCAAGGCGTGCCGCTGGAGGTGTATTGCTTTACCCGCACGACGGTCTGGGACGAATACGAGCGTATTCAGGGCGATATTTTCGACTACCTGTTGTCACTCTTGCCAGAGTTTGGTTTGAGTGTGTACCAGCAACCCAGCGGCAATGACCTGCGCCAGGGCTTGCAGGGCAAGGTTCAAGCGCCGCTGGTGGTGACTGAACAGGTGAGCGAAGATTCACGTAGCAGCTGACGAGTAATGCGAGCTTTTGAGGTTGCTTTAGCTTTTGATCTAAAGCGCCCCCTTAAAGCACGCTGGCCGAACACAGGGAATGCGCAGTAGGTAACCCGGCAGGACGCCGGGTTAGCCGCGACACGGCCAAGGATGGCCGATCGCGGCGGCCTACGGAGCATTGCCTGTGCGAGGGCATGCCGAGCCAAAGCGAGGCACCGCGTGGTAGGGGCAAGAGCGTTTGGTTACTTTGCGCTGCTCAAAGTGACGCGGCGTAAGGCCGCAACCCTGAGAGGCCATTACCGACCCAAAAACACCGATCTGAATGGCTTTATAGCGCTTCGTAACCATGGGCACCCGTTACTCAGCTGTGTTTGAACTGCGGGTCGCCTGTCAGTTTGAACAACAGCTCAATCCCTTCTGGCCACGCGCCAACGCCACCCTCGGCATTGATATGGCCAGCGTTTTCCAGCCACACCAGCTCGCTGCCCCAGGCATTGCTAAATGCGGTGGCCCGCTCGCGGCTCACGTAAGGATCGTTGGTGCTGGCCACGGTAATTGCATCAAAAGGCAAAGCATTGAGCGGCATGGGCGTAAAACCCGTGGTCCCCGCCGGGTAGCTTTGCGCTTCGGTGTCACTGGGTGCCACCAGTAAAGCGCCGCGAACGCGCTTGGCTTGCGCGGGATACTCCTGCGCCCAACGGGCGATCAATGCGCACGCCAGACTGTGCCCCACCAGCACCACCGGTCGCTCGCTTTTGCTGATCTTTTTTTGCAGGTTATTTACCCAGTCGGTACACACGGGGGTTTCCCAGTTGTCCTGTTTAACCCGGTGCAGCCCGCTGTAGCGCTGTTCCCAGTGAGATTGCCAATGCTCTGTCCCTGAATTGAACAGGCCCGGCAAGATCAACACCCTGACTGTCATTACGACTCTCCTTGAAGGTGGTTGCTAGACTGAACTTGACCTTAGACCCTGATAGCTCTGCGGTCTAGGCGACTGATCCAGACAGCCACAACAATCACCAGACCGCCAATCAGCAAACGCCCCAGCGGCTCGTGCTGGTTCCAGATCAGCAGATTGAGCAACAACCCCACCGGCACATGCAGGTTGTTCATCACCGCCAGCGTTGCGCTGCTGACCATGCATGCACCTTTGTTCCACCAATACATCCCCAACGCAGTCGACACCAGCCCCAGAAAGACCAGCACGCCCCACTGCAACGGCGCATCAGGCAGAAAGTGGGCTTTGCCAAACAGCATAAAGGCCGGCAACACCACTGCCAGCGCACCCACATAGAAAAAGCCGAAACGCCGGTAGTGCGGCACGTCACTCGGGTAACGCGCCACCAATCGACGGTACAAGACCTGACCGGCGGCATAGGTGAAGTTGGCCAGTTGCAACAGCAGGAAGCCTTTAAAGAAGTCCGGGCTGATGCTGTCAAAGCGAATCACACCCGCCCCCGCGACCGCGACCAGTGCAGCCACCAGCGCCCACGGATTAAACCGGCGATTGAGTGCGTCCTCGATCAAGGTCACGTGTAATGGCGTAAGAATAGTGAACAGCAGAACTTCTGGCACAGTCAGGACACGAAAACTCAAGTACAGGCACACGTAGGTGATGCCGAATTGCAGCGCCCCGATCAGCAACATGCCGCGCATGAAGCCGGGCTCTACCTGTCGCCAGCGTGTCAACGGGATAAACACCAACCCAGCCAGCACCACACGCACCAGTACGGCAAAGTAGCTGTCGACGTGACCCGCCAGGTACTCGCCAATCAAGCTGAAGGAAAACGCCTGTATCAGCGTGACAAATAACAAATAGCCCATAGATTTTCGCCCGTAAGTCACACGGTTCGCTCGGCGCAGCACCGGCGAGCCAAAAGGAATGTGCGGGACCTTAGCGGTTTTCGATCGCCAGTAAAATGCTGGCAAAAAAAAACCCGATTCAGCGCAGGGGCTGATCGGGCAGGAGCACTCACTTAAAGTGCAAAGGGAGGTTCGATGCGCGAACCGCATGCTTGAAGGAGCAATGAACCGATTAAGCCAGCGTTCAATTATCTGCCGATTAAATAGGTGCTTAACGGATCGGAATTTTTGACACGCTGCGTAGGCTTAATCGCTAACCGATGCAGGACAATGGAATCTAGGTTATAGGACAATGCCTCGATAAAAAATAGTAAATATCTGCTACAACCTATCTATAAAACTGTTTATAAAGTCACCACACAACCGGTAACTGCAGAGGAATTCATCGTGAAAGCGCCCCGTGTGACCCTTGATCAGTGGCGCACTTTACAAGCCGTGGTCGACCATGGCGGCTTCGCCCAAGCCGCAGAAGTGCTGCATCGCTCGCAATCGTCTGTCAGCTATACCGTGGCCCGTATGCAGGATCAGCTCGGTGTGCCGTTATTGCGTATCGACGGGCGTAAAGCCGTGTTGACTGAAGCAGGGGGCGTCTTGTTGCGCCGCTCCCGACAATTGGTGAAGCAAGCCAGCCAACTCGAAGATTTGGCCCATCATATGGAGCAAGGCTGGGAGGCCGAAGTCCGGCTGGTGGTGGATGCCGCCTACCCCAACGCTCGGTTGGTGCAGGCGCTGACCGCTTTCATGCCGCAAAGCCGCGGCTGTCGTGTGCGTTTGCGCGAAGAAGTGCTTTCCGGTGTCGAAGAAGTCCTGCTCGAAGGCGTGGCCGACCTGGCCATCAGCAGCTTTAATATCCCCGGTTATCTAGGTGCCGAATTAAGCGCTGTGGAATTCGTGGCCGTAGCTCACCCTGACCATCCCTTGCATAAACTGCAACGCGAGTTGCACTTTCAGGATCTCGAAAGCCAGTTGCAGGTGGTGATTCGCGACTCCGGACGCCAACAGCCCCGCGACATGGGCTGGCTGGGCGCAGAACAGCGCTGGACCGTGGGCAGTCTCGCCACGGCTGCCGCCTTTGTCAGCAGCGGGCTGGGCTTTGCTTGGCTCCCCCGCCACATGATCGAGCGCGAGCTTAAAGAAGGCACGCTTAAACCTCTGCCGCTGAACCAGGGCGGCAATCGCCATCCGCTGTTTTTCCTGTACTCCAACAAGGACAAGCCATTGGGGCCGGCCACCCAAATACTGGTCGAATTACTGCGCACCTTTGACACCGCACCTCTGAAAGGCTGATCACCGCCCTGTAACTATCACAAGGGTGGGCAGGAACATCGATCGCGAATATCCTGTCCAAGGTTTACCCGCTGGCCTTGGCTGGCTCGTGACCTCCAATTTTTCGTCGTGAGTGAGTTCCCTCACCCCGTTGCCACCACTGTTCAGGATTATTGACCCATGTTGAAAAAACTCGCCCTCGCTGCCGCAGGCCTGATCTTCGCTGCCAACCTGATGGCCGCCCCTGCGGCTAAAGCCCCGCACGTTCTGCTGGACACCAGCTTCGGCCAGATCGAAATCGAGCTGGACCCGGTAAAGGCGCCGATCAGCAGCGAAAACTTTCTGAAATATGTCGACAGCGGCTTTTACACCAACACTATTTTCCACCGCGTGATCCCGGGCTTTATGGTTCAGGGCGGCGGGTTTACAAAGGAGATGGTGCAAAAACCGACGCGCGACCCGATCAAAAACGAAGCCAGCAATGGCCTGCATAACGTACGCGGTACGTTGTCGATGGCGCGCACCTCAAACCCTAACTCGGCGACTAGCCAGTTCTTTATCAACGTGGCTGACAACGCCTTTCTCGACCCGGGCCGCGACGCGGGTTACGCCGTATTTGCCAAAGTCGTGAACGGCATGGACGTGGTGGACCAAATCGTCAATTCGCAGACCACCACCAAACAAGGCATGCAGAATGTGCCGATCGACCCGGTGCTGATCAAGTCCGCCAAGCGTATCGACTGATAAGCCGAATCTTGCAGGGAGCACGACCGGCCCACACCCTCACCGCCCTGTTGACGGGCCGGTCACACCACTAAAGGAGAGTCCGCGCAGCGGGCGTCAGTGAACATGCTTTATCGTCGTTTTGAAAAACTGATCGATATTTTCCGCGAAGCGCCCACCGCCGCCCCGCCCAGTACTGTCTGGGCGTTCTACCTCTATTACCTGCGTCAGGTGTGGCCCATCTTCGCTGCCTTGCTGGTGGTAGGTCTGGTCGCGGCCTTGATTGAAGTGTCACTGTTCAGTTACCTGAGTACGTTGATCGACCTGACCCAGGGCACGCCCAATACAGACTTTTTCAAAGTCCATAGCGGTGAACTGATCTGGATGGCCGTGGTGGCGTTGATCATCCGCCCGGTATTCTTCGGCCTGCATGACCTGCTGGTTCATCAGACGCTCAGCCCGAGCATGACCAGCATGATCCGCTGGCAAAACCACAGCTATGTACTCAAACAAAGCCTCAACTTTTTCCAGAACGATTTCGCTGGCCGCATTGCCCAGCGCATCATGCAAACAGGCAACTCACTACGCGATTCGGCGGTGCAGGCCGTGGATGCCCTGTGGCATGTATTGATCTATGCGATCAGTTCGCTGGTGCTGTTTGCCGAAGCCGACTGGCGCCTGATGATCCCGTTGCTGACCTGGATCGTGCTCTATATCGGCGCACTGTATTACTTCGTGCCGCGCGTCAAAGAGCGCTCGGTAGTGTCGTCCGATGCACGTTCCAAATTGATGGGCCGTATCGTCGACGGCTACACCAATATCACTACGCTCAAACTGTTCGCGCACACCAACTTCGAGCAGCAGTACGCGCGCGAAGCGATCATTGAACAAACTGAAAAAACCCAACTGGCCAGCCGCGTTGTGACCAGCATGGACGTGACCATCACCAGCCTTAACGGCCTGCTGATCGTTACCACCAGCGGCCTGGCCTTGTGGCTGTGGAGCCAGTCATTGATCAGCGTGGGTGCGATTGCGCTGGCCACCGGTCTGGTGATCCGGATCGTCAACATGTCCGGCTGGATCATGTGGGTCGTCAATGGCATTTTCGAAAATATCGGGATGGTCCAGGACGGTTTGCAGACCATTGCCCAGCCCGTTGCCGTGAATGACCGTGAAGGGGCACCGCGCCTTGAGATCAAACGCGGTGAAGTGCGCTTCGAACATGTCGACTTTCATTACGGCAAGCGCAGCGGGATCATCAGCGACCTCAATCTGGTGATCAAACCCGGGGAGAAGATCGGCTTGATCGGCCCTTCGGGCGCTGGCAAGTCCACACTGGTGAACCTGCTCTTGCGCCTGTATGACGTGCAAGGCGGCAGAATTCTGATCGATGACCAGAACATCGCCGACGTGACACAGGAAAGCCTGCGCGAACAAATCGGCATGATCACTCAGGACACCTCATTGCTGCACCGTTCGATTCGCGACAACTTGCTGTACGGCAAGCCGGACGCCACCGACGAAGAGCTATGGGAAGCCGTGCACAAAGCCCGCGCTGACGAATTCATCCCGCAGCTGTCCGACGCTCAAGGCCGCACCGGCTTTGATGCGCATGTCGGCGAGCGCGGGGTTAAGTTGTCAGGCGGGCAACGCCAGCGCATCGCCATTGCTCGCGTGCTGCTCAAAAATGCGCCGATCCTGATCATGGACGAAGCCACCTCGGCGCTGGACTCCGAAGTGGAAGCCGCCATTCAGGAAAGCCTGGAAACCCTCATGCAAGGCAAAACAGTTATCGCCATCGCTCACCGGCTTTCAACGATTGCGCGAATGGATCGTTTGGTCGTGCTCGAAAAAGGCCATATCGCAGAAAGCGGCACCCACGCCGAACTGCTCGCCCACGGCGGTTTATACGCACGTCTTTGGCAGCATCAAACGGGCGGCTTTGTCGGCATAGACTGACAAAAATGCGAGGGTCAGGCCTGCCGGTATGGCAGCGCCGCCCTCGCCTCTTCGGCATACGCCAGCACACCGACCCGCTCACGATCCAGAAAATCACTGACCGCGGCTTTCAACCCTGGATGGCGCAAGTAATGCCATGAATGAGTGATCACCGGCTCAAAACCGCGTATCAGTTTGTGCTCACCCTGTGCGCCCGCATCAAAACGCTGTATGCCGTGCGCAATGGCATAGTCCATTCCTTGATAGAAACACGTTTCGAAATGCAGCCGGTCAAACTCCCCCAGACAGCCCCAGTAGCGTCCATAAAGACTGTCGCCACCCAACAGGCTAAACGCCATTGCGACGGGCGCAGAGCCTTGTTTGGCCATTACCACGCGAATGGACTCGGGCATGCGTTCAGCCAGCAGGCTGAAAAACGCTCGCGTTAGATAAGGCGTCTGGCGGCGCACCGCATAGGTATTGGCATAACAGGCGTAGACGAAATCCCACTGCGCCTCACTGACCTGCTGGCCTTCGAGCCACTCAAACTCAAAACCCTGCCCCGCCACCTGCTCGCGCTCCTTGCGCATTTGCTTGCGCTTGCGTGAACTCAGCGCATCCAGAAAATCCTGAAAGTCGCGGTAATCACGGTTCTGCCAATGAAACTGACAGCCGATGCGTTGCAGCCATCCCGGTTGTTGCGCCAACGCGGTGTCGGCCAAGGGATCGGTAAAGTTGATGTGCGCACTGGACAGCCCTTCTATCTTCAAATAGCCCGGCAAGGCCGCCAGCAACTCAAGGCCATCCTCACTTCGCGCGGCCAACAGCCGGGGCCCGCTGACCGGGCTGAACGGAACGGCCGTGAGCAGTTTGGGGTAATAGTCGATACCCGCCCGCTCACACGCATTCGCCCATTCGTGGTCGAACACATATTCGCCGTAGGAATGCCATTTACGATAACTGGGCAACGCCGCGAGCAACTGACCGTTTTCATAATGCAGAAGGTGCTCGGGCTTCCAGCCCGAATGCGGGCCAAGGCTGCCGCTGTCTTCCAGCGCACTGAGAAAAGCGTGACGCAAAAACGGTTGCGTCAGCGGCACCAATGCATCCCATTCCTGGGCTGAAATGCCAGCAAGACTGTCCAGACGATGTAACGGCATTGAAATCCCCAACCCACGCACAAGAGTGGCGATGGTAGCACCAGAACCCCGGAAGCCGATTGCACAGCCAGCAATATTGCGCAAACGACTGTTCCAGAGCGTTCGAATGCTGTCACAGACTTGCTATCAGATTGCCACTTTTTTGTCATATCCAGCCGCGATACTGGCGCCGCTTCTTAGAAGACAGGGTTATGAGCGGTCAGCCTGCCAACACGCTAGCGTCACGCTCAACCTCTTATTAGCGAGCCCATCAAGGGCCGATTGTTTCTGCGGTGGCCTCAGCCATCTCACTATTGGGAGATTCATATGCGTCTTGTTTCTACACGAGTTGCGGCGGGACTGTGTGGCACACTGGTATTGGCCATGAGTGTTCCGGCCAGCGCTGGCGTCGATGCAAAACTGCTAGAAATGCTCAAAGCCAACGGCTCCATATCACCGGCTCAGTACGCCGAGCTGCAAACCGAGCTGACCAGCGAGAAACAAGCCCAGCAAGAAGCCGCCGCCAATCAGGTGAAGAAATCCGACTTGAGCGCGTTTGAACAAAAAGTGGCCTGGGCCGCCAAGACCGAATTCAAGGGTGACGTTCGGGTACGCCACGAAAACGTCAAGATCGACGGCGAGTCCGACGGCAAAAACAAGGATCGCCAGCGTATCCGTGCTCGCTTGGGCGCCTACACCGAAATCAACCCGCAGGTGAACACCGGTATTCGTATTGCTACCGGTGGCGGCGACGATGCCCGCTCAACCAACCAGGACCTGGACAACTACTTCGACAAGAAACAGCTGTGGTTGGATCAGGCCTACATCGACTACCACCCGACCGCGCTGGCCAACATGCACCTGATCGGCGGCAAGATGCCACAACCGTGGGTCAGCATGGGCGACGTGATCTGGGATAGCGATATCAACCCCGAAGGTCTGGCGGCGACTTATAAGCACAACTTGGGTAACTCGGGTGTAGAAATGTTCGGCAGCGCCGGTTACTACACCCTCAAGGACAACGTTGACGGTGAAGGTGTGCAGTTCCGCCACGACCTGCGGCTGTATGCGGGCCAACTGGGTGCCAAATTCGCCCCGACTGACAGCCTGAAAGTCACCTTGGGCGGCAGCATTTACAGCTACGACAACGACAAGGACAGCAGCTGCCCGACCACTGGCACCAAGACCACACCGTGCGCTCTGGCGGTCAACGGCAACAGCACCGACGAGTTCCGTCTATACGAAGGTTTTGGTCAGGTCGATATTGCCAACCTGCCGGTGCCCCTGTCGCTTTACGGCCAATACGTGCACAACGCGGCCACAGACAGCGATCAGGACGACGCCTGGCTGGTGGGTTTCAAAAGCAAGCTCGACGCATTCAGCCTGGACTACAACTACCGCGATATTCAGCGTAACGCTGTGGTGGGTGCCTTCACCGACTCCGACTTTGCCAACGGCACCACCGGTTCCCGTGGGCATAAGTTCAAAGTGGGTTATGAAATCGACAAGAACTTCGGTGTGGGGGTGACGTACTTCCTGACCAAAGCCGACTATGCAACCTCAACGCATAAAGATGCCGATGCCAATACCCTGCAGTTGGACGTGGAAGCCAAGTTCTAAGCACTACGGTTCCCGGAAATAAGCAAAACGCTGAATCAGCAGCGTTTTGTGTGTTACCTGCAGAGTGTGGAAACCTTCGGCCCCCTTCACATCCACCGAAGGTCTCCACGCTTTTGCACTTACGTACGCCGTTCGCGCATCATCCGCTGCACCGTCATTTCGACATCGCCCGCTAGCGGTTCCTCAAACCTTTTCACGGTCGCACCCAGCAAACGCATGTGCCGGGTAAATCGGCGGCAATTAGGGCAAAAAAGTAAATGATGTCGCGCGACCAAGCGCTGTCGAAAGGTCAGCTGACCATCCAGATAATCACTTGACTGCGCAACGTACTGTTTGCAGGTCAGCATTCTCCTGTTTCCTCAAAATGCTCCACAGTGGCGAAGACTTTTAGCCTCGCCCGGTGCACCAGCACCCGAACATTGGAGAGCGATATGTCCAAAAGATTACAAATCTCTTCCAGCTCCAGCCCCTGACGTTCACGCAACACCAACACACTGCGCTGTAATTGCGGCAGGCTGAGCAACGTGTGCTCCAGGCATTCACGTAATTCATCTTCAGCCAACAAGGCTTCCGGGGTGTCGTGATGCCAGGCAAACGGCGCCAGCAGCCAGTGGCCATCGCTGGAGAATCGATCGTCGTTAACGCTGCCGTGAGGCGAAGGGAGATCGTCGAGCAAAACTTCCCGACGATTTTGTTTATAGCGATTTTTGGCCGAGTTGGCCGTGATAGTCAGCAGCCAGGTTTTCAGGCTCGAACGGCCCTCAAAGGAGGCCAGATTGCGCACCACCAATAGCCAGGCATCCTGCACAACCTCATCAGCATGGCGGTTCCCTACAATTGCGTAGGCAACCGCCTGCATAGCACCTTGGTAGGTACTGACCAGCTTTCGAAACGCCTGCTGCTCACCTGCCAACAGACGCTTGAGCAAATCGGTGTCGTCAGCTGTCAGCATTCGCACCCCGCAAAGTAGCGATGTTTAACGCTTGCGCAGAATCACACTGCCAATTGAATACCCGGCACCGAACGAACTCAGCACTGCCAGCGCCCCGCTCGGCAGATCGTCCTGGTACTTGTGGAATGCAATCACCGATCCCGCCGAACTGGTGTTGGCGTACGTGTCGAGAATGACCGGCGCTTCTTCGACTGTCGCTTCACGGCCTAGCAGACGTTTGACGATCAGGTGGTTCATGCTCAGGTTGGCCTGATGCAGCCAGAAGCGTTTAACGTCATTGACATCAATAGTGTTTTCCTCAAGATGCTGCCCGATCAATTCGGCCACCATCGGGCACACATCGCGGAAAACCTTGCGACCTTCTTGCACGAACAATTTGTCGGGGCTGTCTGCCGGCTCATCCGAGGCGCGGTTGAGAAAGCCGAAGTTATTGCGGATGTTGTTCGAATAGGTGGTCAGCAGTTTGGTGCTGACAATATCGAACTGGTGCGCAGATGTGGCCAGGTCGGCACGCTCAACGACCACCGCCGTGGCGGCATCACCAAAGATAAAGTGGCTGTCACGGTCCCGGAAATTCAGATGGCCGGTGCACACTTCAGGGCTGATCAGCAGCACCGCACGTGCCTGGCCCAATTGCACACTGTTACTGGCCGTTTGAATACCAAAGGTTGCCGAAGAACAGGCCACGTTCATGTCAAAGCCAAAGCCCTGAATGCCCAAGGCATGTTGCACTTCAATGGCAATGGCCGGGTAAGGACGTTGCAAATTGGAGCAGGCGACAATGACCCCGTCGATATCGGCGGCTGTTTTGCCCGCACGTTCCAACGCCTGTTTGGCAACGCCCACCGCCATTTCGCAGAGCACCGACATTTCGTCGTTGGAGCGCTCCGGCAAGTGCGGGCGCATGCGTTGCGGATCAAGAATGCCTTCTTTGTCCATCACAAAGCGGCTTTTAATCCCTGATGCCTTTTCAATAAAGGCAGCGCTGGATTCTGCCAGCGGCTCAACATCGCCCGCCTCGATGGCTGCAGCGTTGTCTGCATTGAACTGCTGTACCCAGGTATTGAAAGATTGCACCAGCTCTTCGTTGGAGATGCTGTTGGCCGGGGTGTACAGGCCGGTGCCGCTGATGACGACGTTATGCACGGTCGTTCCTCTATTCTGATCAAGCAGATAATACTGGCACGTTCGTACCAAGTCATAAAAAGGCTGACCCCTGATAGAGAGAGGAAAAGCCCGAACTACATTCGCTTAAGGTATTAATAGCCGCGAAGTTTGCCATAAACGCCAGCATTTGGCCTTCTTTAGCAGAAGAAAGTCCTTTACGGGATTGAGCAGCATGCCTGCGTGAAGTATTTCTGTAGGTACTGTCTTGATCCTCAGAGCACAACCAACTGCTCGTACGGGGAGCTTTTAGGTTTTAGGTTTTAGGTTTTAGCTTCTAAAACAATCCCCCTGCCGCCACCGAAACAGTGAAATGAACACTGAGGCCCCTCACAGGAGGCTGAACGCAGGTGCTGTTATGGGGGTGGCGAGGCAGGACGCCGAGCCAGCCGCGATCGGGCCAAGGATGGCCCGTCGCGGCGTGCCCCCATAACAGTGCCGGAGTGAAGGCACCGGGCGAGCCTAGGCGAGCTCGGCCGTATGGTAGGGCAAGGACTTTTTGCTTACTTTTGTGGCTGTTTGACAAAAGTGAGCCGCCGTAAGGGCGGAAACCGTAGAAAGAGTTCCTACATCTAATGGATATGTACGCTGGCCAATTAAAAGCTTCGATTACATATCCATTCTTAGTGTCTGGCTGAAGTAATGGTTACGCCCTTACGGCGTGTCACTTTGCAAAAGCGGCAAAGTAACCAAAACGCTTCCGCCCCCACGTACGGCCCTCGCTGCGCTCAGGTGTCCCTCACTCCGGTCCCGCTCCGTGGGCACGCTGCGACGGGCCATCCATGGCCCGATCGCAGCTCTCCCGGCATCCATGCCGGTCGACCCACTCCGCAGAACCTCCTCTCGGCCTCCCGAAGGGGCGGCAGATCAAAAACCAGATCAACAGCCAAGTCAAAAACAAGATCACAAGCCAGATCACACGCCAGATCACACGCCAGATCACACGCCAGATCACACGCCAGATCACACGCCAGATCAAAAACTCGCTGGCGATCATGCTTGCGCTGACGAAGGCTGCGATCGAGCGCGAAGCGGTCGCAAAACGGAACACCTCGGCGCGTCAGGTTTTACCGCGGCTTTGCCGCAGATCGCAGCCTTCGTTCCTCGTCAGCGGCTACAGCGTTGGGATTGTTTCGCTAAGCCTCAACCACACTCCATTGCTTGCTTAAACGCTTGTCCGAAATCGGCACCTTGGTGCCCAGCTGCTGGCCAAACAGCGACACGCGGTACTCCTCAAGCCACCAGCGGTACAGCTCCAATTGCGGATCACGCTTGCCTTCCTGGGCATGCTTGGTGGCGCGGGCCTGATACTGCGCCCACAGGCCACTCAGCTCGCCACTCCAGACCCGATCCTTCTGCACCTGACTCGGCAGTTTTTCCAGCCGCAATTCAATCGCTTTCAGATAACGCGGCAGCTCCTTGAGCCACATCGCGGGGGTTTCGCGAACAAAACCCGGGTAAACCAGATGGCTCAATTGCTGTTTGATGTCATTCAAGGCCACCGCTTGAGCCAGATCGATCTTGCCCTTGAAGCGTTTTTGCAGACCATGCCACAGCTTGAGAATCTCCAGCGTCAGCTTGGCCAGTTTTTCAGCGTGTTGGGTCCAAGCTCCGCGTTTACGCTCAGCCAGGGACGCCAGTCCTGCACCGTCACGGGGCAGACTCGCTTCACCTTCGAGGATGCACGAGTCCAGGCTGGCCAGCAGAATGTCTTCAACCAGACTCTCAACCCGTCCCAACTCGCGGTACAGCAAGCCCAGCTCGGTCAGACCCGGCAGTTTGCCGCGCAAGAACTTGGCGGGCTCGGCCAGTTGCTGCATCAATAAGCGCTGCAAGGCACGGCGGTGTTGATACTCCGCTTCAGCCGGGGTCGAAAAACGCCCCTCCTTGACCGTATTGCCTTCTTCCACCAGCGCCGGGTAAACCGTCATCGACAAGCCAGCGATCTTCTGCTGGGTTTTTTCTGCCACAGGGGCGAACACCTTGGCCTCGACCGGCTGCTGGCTTTTTGCCGTTTGCGGCACAGCAAGAGCCGCCTGACTGGCTTGCGCAAAGCGCGCCGTCAACTCGGCCAAATCACGGCCTTCGCCGAGAAACTGACCTTCGCCGTCGACCACTTCAAGGTTCATCTTCAGGTGGTTTTCGACCTGCTGCGCGGCTTCGGCCCAGGCGTCATCGCTGACCCGAGCACCGGTCATGCGCAACAACTCGCGACCCAGCGCCTGAGGCAACGAACCTTCGGCAAACGTCATGCGCTGCAAGGCGGCTTTGACAAAGTCCGGCACCGGTACAAAGTTTTTACGCAGCGCCTTGGGCAGGCTGCGCACCAGTGCAATGCATTTGGCCTCGATCATGCCCGGCACCAACCACTCAAGCCGCTCAGGCGGCAATACCGGCAGTAACGGCGCTGGCACTTTGACCGTTACCCCGTCACGCGGGTGGTTCGGTTCAAAGTGATAGCTCAGCTCAAGGGTCAAATCGCCCAGATGCAGGGTGTCCGGGAAATGCTGGGCGGTGATTTCAGTGGCTTCTCGCGCCAGTACATCCTCCTCGCGCATGATCAGCAGCTGCGGGTCTTTCTGACTGTTGATGCGATACCAGCTGTCAAAGGTCGCCGTCTGATGGATCTCAGCCGGAAGCCGCGCATCGTAAAACGCGTACAGGGTTTCTTCGTCCGCCAAAATGTCGCGGCGTCGGGCCTTGGCTTCCAGTTCGTCGAGCTGTTCGAGCAACCTGGCGTTGGCCGTCAAACACTTGGCCCGTGACTGAATCTCGCCCCGCACCAGGCCTTCGCGGATAAACAGCTCGCGCGACAATACCGGATCAATCGGCCCGTAATGCACGGCACGGCGACCGACCACGATCAAGCCGAACAAAGTGATTTGCTCGTAGGCCACCACTTGCCCGCGCTTCTTCTCCCAGTGCGGCTCGAAGTAATTCTTTTTGATCAAGTGCCCGGCCAGCGGCTCAATCCAGTCCGGTTCGATTTTGGCGACCATACGTGCATACAGTTTGGTCGTTTCAACCAGCTCGGCGGTCATCAACCATTGCGGGCGTTTCTTGCCCAGGCCCGATGACGGATGAATCCAGAACCGACGTTGACGCGCGCCAAGGTAATCACCGTCCTCAGTTTTTTGCCCGATCTGACTGAGCAAGCCAGACAACACCGCCTTATGCAGTTTGGGGTAATCCGCGGGCTCTTTATTGACGGTGAGCTGCATGTCGCGGCAGATCAGACTCAATTGGCGGTGCGAGTCGCGCCACTCGCGCAAACGCAAGTAGTTCAGGAAATTCTTGCGGCACCAGTTACGCAACGGGCTGGCCGTCAACGCCTGACGCTGCTCTTCAAAGCCACGCCAGACATTGATCAGTGCGGCAAAATCGGAGTCGACATCTTTCCATTGCGCGTGCGCCTGATCCGCGGCTTGCTGACGTTCGGGCGGACGTTCACGCGGGTCTTGCACCGACATCGCGCTGGCAACGATCAACACTTCCTGCAAGCTACCCAACTTGGCCGCTTCCAGCAGCATACGCCCCATCCGCGGGTCGACCGGCAAGCGCGCCAATTGGCGGCCCAGTGGCGTCAGCTGATTCTCACGGTTAACCGCCGACAACTCTTGCAGCAGGTTAAAACCGTCAGTAATGGCCTTGCCATCGGGCGGCTCAATAAACGGAAACTGAGTGATTTCGCCCAGACGCAGGTGCAGCATTTGCAAGATAACGGCGGCCAGGTTGGTACGCAGAATCTCCGGATCGGTAAACTCGGGGCGCCCGTTAAAGTCTTCTTCGCTGTACAAGCGCACGCAAATACCCGGCTCAACCCGACCACACCGACCTTTACGCTGGTTGGCGCTGGCCTGGGAAATGGCCTCGATCGGCAAGCGCTGAACTTTGGCCCGATAACTGTAACGGCTAATGCGCGCGGTGCCGCTGTCGATCACATACCGGATACCTGGCACCGTCAACGATGTTTCGGCGACGTTGGTCGCCAGCACCACCCGGCGACCGGCATGGGACTGGAAAATCCGCTGCTGCTCGGCCGGTGTCAGACGCGCATATAAAGGCAGGATTTCAGTGTGCTTGAGCTGGGCTTTGCGCAGCATGTCGGCGGCGTCACGAATTTCGCGCTCGCCGGGCAAAAATACCAGCACATCGCCTGGGCTCTTGCGTTCGCTGCGCTCGAACGCAGCGATTTCATCCAGGGTCGCAAGAATCGCCTGATCGACGCTCAAGTCCTCCTCGACGCTGTTGCCCTCCTCGTCTTGCTCAGAAGTCAGCGGCCGATACCAGGTTTCAACCGGAAAGGTTCGACCTGACACCTCAACAATCGGTGCATCGTCAAAGTGCTTGGAAAAGCGCTCAAGATCGATGGTGGCCGAGGTGATGATGACTTTCAGATCGGGGCGACGCGGCAGCAGGATTTTCAAATAACCCAGCAGGAAGTCGATATTCAGACTGCGCTCATGGGCTTCGTCGACGATGATCGTGTCATAGCGTTCCAGATAACGGTCGTGCTGGGTTTCGGCCAGCAATATGCCGTCCGTCATCAATTTGACCAGCGTATTGGAATCGCTTTGATCTTCGAACCGCACCTGATAACCGACCAACGCCCCCAGCGGCGTGGCCAATTCTTCCGCCACCCGGCTGGCCACACTGCGCGCTGCAATACGACGCGGCTGCGTATGACCAATCAACCCGTGTTGGCCACGGCCGATTTCAAGGCAGATTTTCGGCAATTGGGTGGTTTTACCCGAGCCGGTTTCACCGGCCAGAATCAACACCTGATGTTTAAGCAATGCAGCCTTGATCTCGTCACGCTTGGCGGCAATCGGCAGATTTTCGTCATAACGAATCAACGGCACGCTCGCCGCCCGCGCCTTGACCTGTTCACACGACGCCTGCACGCGCTCGGCCCATGCGGCCAACTTGGCGTCATCAGGCTTTTTGCGCAGTTCATGCAATTGCCGGCGCAGCTTATGCCGGTCGGCAATCATGGCGTGATCAAGATTTTTCAACAGTTGGTCGATAGCAGGCGATTCGTCAGTCATCAGGTGCGCAGTAGTCTTGGTAAAGGCAGGGGGCGGATTGTCGCAGATTTAGGCGCTTATGCACGAATCTGTAGGGACTGATGACACCCGATTGCGACTCGACTCACATGATCATGCTCAGCGTAGCGGTGAAAATCCGACTCACCTGAATCCCGGCATCCCTTACACTTGCCGGCTCGAACCTTGTAGGGAAACTGCCGTGAGACTTGTCGATATCGTCCGAATGCTGTCGTTGGCAGGTATTTGGGGCGCCAGCTTTTTGTTTATGCGCATCATCGCTCCAGTTCTCGGGACTGTTCCTACTGCGTTTTTTAGGGTGTCCATAGCGGCCACCGGCTTGCTGGTGATACTGGCGTTGATGCGCGTGCGCTGGAATTTTGACGGGAAATTCAAGGTTATTTTAATCCTCGGGGTCATCAACTCCGGGGTTCCTGCCACGTTGTACTCAGTGGCGGCCCAGGTATTGCCCGCGGGTTACTCGGCCATTTTCAACGCGACTACGCCGCTAATGGGCGTGTTGATTGGGGGGCTGTTTTTCAGTGAAAAACTGACCCTGACCAAACTGGCCGGGGTGTTTTTGGGGCTATTGGGTGTGGGCGTTTTGACCCGCGCCGGGCCGGTGGCCTTCGACCTGGACTTGCTGATGGGCGCCCTTGCCTGCTTGCTGGCCACGACGTGCTATGGCTTTGCCGGTTTTCTCGCGCGCCGCTGGCTGGATCAGCAAGGCGGCCTTGACCCGCGTTTGTCAGCGCTGGGCAGCATGCTGGGGGCTACGTTGTTCTTGCTGCCGCTGTTTGCGCTGAGCGTGGTTAATCAGCCTCCGGTCAGCTGGGGCGGGATGAGTGTCTGGTTGTCGTTGTTGGGGCTGGGATTGGTGTGTACGGCATTTGCGTACATTCTGTATTTCCGGTTGCTAACCAGTATTGGCCCGGTCAAGTCGATGACGGTGACGTTTATGATTCCGCCGTTTGGCGTGCTCTGGGGCGCGTTGTTTCTGGGCGAGCCGTTGTCGATGGCCCATGTGTATGGCGGGGTGTTGATTGCCGTGGCGTTGTGGTTGGTGCTTAGGCCAGGGGTGGTTGTGAAGGAGGAAGGGTAGCGGCAAGCGGCAAGGCTCAAGCCTCAAGCCTCAAGCTTGTAGCTTGTAGCTTGTAGCTTCTAGCTTCTAGCTTCTAAAACAATGTCACTGCCGCCACCGAAACAGTGGGAACGACGCTGGGGCCCCTCACAGGAGGCTGAACGTAGGTGCTGTTATGGAGGTGGCGAGGCAGGACGCCGAGCCAGCCGCGATCGGGCCAAGGATGGCCCGTCGCGGCGGGCCCCCATAACAGTGCCTTCGTTCTGGCACCGGGCGAGCCTAGGCGAGTTCGGCCGTATGGTAGGGCAAGGACCTTTTGGTTCCTTTTGGGGCTGTTTGCCAAAAGGAACTCGCCGTAAGGGCGAAACCCGTAGTTCAGTTAGACACATATAACGGATATGTACTCGAAGCTTCTAAATAGCCAGCGTACATATCCATTCGATGTATAACGACTTTCTACGGGTTTCGCCCTTACGGCGAGGCACTTTTGTCAAACAGCCACAAAAGTACCCAAAAAGGCCTTGCCCCTGCGTACGGCTTTCGCTTCGCTCAAGTTCCCTCGCTCCGGTCCCGCTCCGTGGGCACGCCGTGACGGGCCATCCATGGCCCAACACGGCTCTCCCGGCATCCATGCCGGTCGACCCACTCCGCGAAACCTACACTCGGCCTCCCGAACGGGGCGGCAGATCAAGATCAAAAGCCAGATCAAGATCAAGATCAAGATCAAGATCTACGGCAACAGCAACAGCAACAGCAGTTGCCGTTAATTAACCAAATAACCAACGCGCCAACAGTACCAATACGATAACCGCCAATACCGGGCGGGCCACTCGGTAGAGCTTGGGATGACGACGCTTCCACTGTTTAACCACACCACTGAACCGGTCACTGAAGGTTTTGCTCCAGGCATAGGCTTTGTTGATGCCGCCTACACGCTCATCGTCGGTGTTTTGCGGGGCAGTCGCTTTGCCCAGTTGCGCGCTGACCCAGCGGTTGATGCGGGTCATCAGGCGGCTGGTCAAGGGCCGCTCGATGTCACAGAACAAGATGACGCGAGTAATGTCGGTTTCGTTCTTGACCCAGTGAACGTAGGTCTCATCGAACATGACGTCTTCGCCATCGCGCCAGCTGTATTCTTCACCGTCAACAAAGATCCGGCACGCATCGGAGTTGGGCGTGGTCAGCCCAAGGTGATAACGCAACGATCCGGCAAACGGGTCACGATGGGGGTTGAGGTGGCTGCCACCCGGCAACAGGGCAAACATCGCACCCTTGACGTTGGGGATGCTGTTGACCAGTTCAACTGTTTTAGGACACAGCAATTCGGCCGATGGCAGCGCCTTGTCGTACCACTTGAGGTAAAAACGCTTCCAGCCTTTTTTGAAGAACGAACCGAATCCGGCGTCGTTGTTCTTTTCCGCCGCGCGAATGTAGCCTTCGTCGAACAGGTGCATGGCTTCTTCACGAATGACCTGCCAGTTGTTCTTGAGCACATCCAGTTCGGGGAATTTGCTGCGGTCCAGGTAGGGCTTGGACGGCACGGCAGAAAACAGGTACATCAAGGCGTTGTAAGGCGCAAAGAACGCGGAGTGGTTGACGAACTGACGCAGCACGGGCAAACGCGCTTTACCGCGCAAATGCACGTAAAGGATGCTGGCGACAAACAGCAGTATCAACCCTGCCTTGATGGCGAAGGATAAGGTCATGCAACAACTCCTCGAAAATAGGCAACCTGCAGCGGGTCAGTCACGCAGCGTGGCAGCCGGTCATGATAAACATTACCGGCGAAGGACAAAACCCGCGTCTTCCAACATTCAGTAGTAAGGAACAGGTAATAATCGATTAATTATGCATAAGCGTAAGGGGACGCTGTTTGATTTGCGTCAGGCCTTAGAGGGTAGCCGCTGTAGCAGCGCCTACCCTTTATCGCTTTACTGATGCAATTCTTGCTCGCTGAAGATGTCGCTGAACAGGAAGCTCGACAGGTAGCGCTCACCCGAGTCAGGGAGGATCACAACAATGGTCTTGCCTTGCATTTCCGGGGTCTCGGCCAAGCGTACTGCTGCGGCCATCGCCGCTCCGCACGAGATGCCGCACAGGATGCCTTCTTCATGCATCAGGCGCAGGGCCATCGCTTTGGATTCGTCATCGCTCACCAATTCCACTTTGTCGACAATCGACAGGTCGAGATTTTTCGGCACAAAACCGGCACCAATGCCCTGAATTTTGTGCGGCGACGGTTTGATTTCTTCTCCCGCCAGCGCCTGGGTAATGACCGGCGAGGTAATAGGTTCTACCGCGACCGACAAGATCGGCTTGCCCTGGGTGTGTTTGATGTAACGCGAAATGCCGGTAATGGTGCCACCCGTGCCCACGCCCGACACCAGCACATCGACCCCGCCGTCGGTGTCGTTCCAGATTTCCGGGCCAGTGGTCTTTTCGTGAATCGCCGGGTTGGCCGGGTTTTCGAACTGTTGGGGCATGAAGAAGTTTTCCGGGTCAGTGGCCTGAATTTCAGCCGCCTTGTCGATCGCTCCTTTCATGCCTTTGGCCGGCTCAGTCAGTACCAGTTCAGCGCCCAAGGCCTTGAGTACTTTGCGTCGTTCAAGGCTCATTGATGACGGCATGGTCAGCATCAACTTGTATCCGCGCGCCGCCGCGACAAAGGCCAGGCCAATGCCCGTGTTGCCCGACGTCGGTTCAATGATGGTCATACCCGGCTTGAGCACGCCCCGGCTTTCTGCGTCCCAGATCATATTGGCGCCAATGCGGCATTTCACCGAATAGCCGGGGTTGCGCCCTTCTATCTTGGCCAGGATGGTCACGCCACGGGGGGCGATGCTGTTGATCTGGACGAGAGGCGTGTTGCCGATGGATTGGGCGTTATCTGCAAAAATGCGGCTCATGACGGGATCCTTATGCACCTTCTGGAAAGGCCTCAGGGTAGGCCTCGTGTCTTCAGGCGTCCAGTCATGCGAACGTCTGGCGTGCAGTGGAGTCCATTCTGTACTGAGGGAGGTTCTATCATGAAAGCGAGATACAGATGGCCATTGTGGACAGTGGGTGTGTTGGTGGTACTGCTGGTGGCGGCTCACATCGCCCTGCCCTATGTGGTGCGCAATTACTTGAACGACAAACTGGCCCATATGGGCGACTACAGCGGGCATGTCAACGACGTGGATCTGGCCTTGTGGCGCGGTGCCTATCGAATCAATGACCTGGAAATCGTCAAGGTGTCAGGCAAGGTACCCGTACCTTTCGTGCAAATTCCGACGCTGGAACTGGCGGTCAGTTGGCACTCACTCTGGTACGACCGCGCAGTGGTCGCCGAGGCCGTGTTTGTCAGGCCGCACATCAACTTTGTCGATGGCGGCGCCAATACGTCTGCCACGCAGACGGGTGAAGGCACCGACTGGCGCGAGCAATTGCGCAAATTGCTGCCCATCACGCTGAACGAGGTGCGCATCCAAGACGGGCAAGTCACTTTTCGCAACTTCAACTCCAAACCGCCCGTCAACCTGAGCGCCACTGACATAAATGCCAGCATCTTCAATTTAACCAACGTGGTGGACGTCAAAGGCAACCGCGATGCCCGTCTGGAAGGCAAAGCCCTGTTACTGGGACAGGCCCCCATGGAAGTCAGCGCGACCTTCGACCCGCTGAGCAACTTTGAAAACTTTGAGTTTCGCCTGCGCGCCACGAAGATTGAATTAAAGCGCTTTAACAGCTTCGCCTCGGCCTACGGCAAATTTGACTTTAATGCCGGTAATGGCGATTTGGTGATTGAGGCTCAAGCCGAAAAAGGTCGTTTAAAAGGCTATATCAAACCGTTGTTACGCAACGTGGAAGTGTTCAACTGGCAGCAGGATGTCGAGAACAAAGACAAGGGGTTCTTTCGTTCTATCTGGGAGGCCGTGGTGGGCGGCACTGAGACGGTGCTGAAAAACCAGCCTAAAAACCAGTTCGCGACTCGCGTCGAATTGAGCGGCAGCGTGCATCGTCAGGACATCAGTGCGCTCCAGGCGTTCTTGCAGATTTTGCGCAATGGTTTTGTTCAGGCCTTCAATGCCCGATATGAACAACCCGCGCCCAAGGCAGAGTGAGTCAGTTCGTGACGATCCATTCACAATCTGAATAAAGCGCTTACGTTCCCAGCGTGCGCCGGGGCGCGTTATAGTCGGGCATACTTTTTTCTCCCGCCCTGCCCTCGCAGGCCCCGGGCCATGGTTTGAGGATTTATCGATGAAGTTTGAAGGCACCCGCGCCTATGTCGCCACCGACGACCTGAAACTGGCGGTCAACGCGGCCATTACCCTTGAACGCCCATTGCTGGTCAAGGGTGAGCCGGGCACCGGCAAAACCATGCTTGCCGAACAATTGGCGGAATCCTTTGGCTGCAAATTGATCACCTGGCACATCAAGTCCACCACCAAAGCGCATCAAGGCTTGTATGAGTACGACGCGGTCAGCCGCCTGCGTGATTCACAACTGGGCGTCGATAAAGTCCACGATGTGCGTAATTACCTGAAAAAGGGCAAATTGTGGGAGGCTTTCGAAGCTGATGAGCGGGTGATCTTGCTGATCGATGAAATCGACAAGGCCGACATTGAGTTTCCTAACGACCTGCTGCAAGAACTCGACAAGATGGAGTTCTACGTTTACGAGACCGACGAAACCATCAAGGCCAAAATCCGTCCGATCATCATCATTACGTCGAACAATGAAAAGGAATTACCGGACGCTTTTCTGCGCCGCTGTTTCTTCCATTACATCAACTTCCCGGATCGCACCACGCTGCAGAAAATTGTTGACGTGCACTTTCCGAATATCAAAAAAGAGTTGGTCAGTGAAGCGTTGGACGTGTTCTTTGATGTGCGCAAAGTGCCCGGCATCAAGAAAAAACCTTCCACTTCCGAACTGGTCGACTGGTTGAAATTGTTGATGGCCGACAACATCGGTGAGGCGGTATTGCGCGAACGCGACCCCACCAAAGCCATTCCGCCACTGGCGGGTGCTCTGGTGAAAAACGAGCAGGACGTGCAGTTGCTTGAACGTCTGGCGTTTATGAGCCGTCGCGGCAATCGCTGATTTTTCGAGAAGGCGATAAGCATGTTTCTTAATCTGTTCAATGAAATGCGGGCGGCCAAAGTGCCAGTTTCAGTGCGCGAACTGTTGGACTTGATCAACGCATTGAAAAACCGCGTGACCTTCGCCGACATGGATGAGTTTTATTATCTGGCGCGCACAATTCTGGTGAAGGACGAGCGCCATTTCGACAAGTTCGACCGTGCGTTCGGCGCCTATTTCAATGGCTTGCAAAACCTCAATGAGCATCTTGAAGCCTTGATTCCCGAAGACTGGCTGCGCAAGGAATTCGAGCGTTCATTAAGCGATGAAGATCGCGCTCAACTCCAGTCGCTGGGCGGGCTGGACAAGCTGATTGAAGCCTTCAAGCAGCGCCTTGAAGAGCAAAAGGAGCGCCATGCCGGTGGCAATAAATGGATCGGCACCGGCGGCACCAGCCCGTTTGGCTCGGGCGGCTACCACCCTGAAGGCATTCGCGTGGGTGATGCCGGCCTGCGTCAGGGCAAGGCGGCCAAGGTGTGGGAGCAACGCGAGTACAAGAACCTCGACGATCAGGTTGAGTTGGGCACGCGCAACATCAAAGTGGCGTTAAGACGCTTGCGCAAGTTTGCGCGTCAGGGCGCAGCCGAAGAGTTTGACATTGATGGCACCATCGACCACACCGCTCGCGATGGTGGCTTGCTGAATATTCAGATGCGTCCCGAGCGGCGTAACAACATCAAACTGTTGTTGCTGTTTGATATTGGCGGCTCGATGGATTCGCACGTAAAGATTTGCGAAGAGCTGTTTTCGGCCTGCAAAACCGAGTTCAAGCACCTGGAGTATTACTACTTTCATAACTTCATTTATGAATCGGTGTGGAAGAACAACCAGCGCCGACAGGTTGAGCGTATTTCTACCCAGGACCTGCTCAATACCTATGGGGCTGACTACAAGGTGATTTTCATCGGTGATGCGGCCATGGGGCCTTATGAAATCACCCATGCGGGCGGCAGTGTCGAACACTGGAATGAAGAGCCGGGTTACAAGTGGATGCAGCGCTTTATGGAGAAATACAAAAAGCTCATCTGGATCAACCCGTATCCCAAAGACACTTGGCACTACACCGCTTCGACCGGGATTGTCAGGGACCTGATTGAAGACCGCATGTACCCGCTGACGCTAGACGGGCTGGAAGAAGGCATGCGGTTTTTGGCGAAGTGATAGCGCCCCTAACGTCGTTTAGCAGCAGGGGCGCACTCATTCAGCAAAGCTTAGTTAGACCGAGTATGGGTAAATGTTATTTACCCTACCAACCGAACTTTAAGTAGCAGCGTGCAAATGCTTTAACCAGCTCTGAGTCGGCCCGGTCAACCTTGTTGTCGTTATTCACATCAAAGTTGATCGTTTCGCCAGTACCTGAACCATCCCCACGGGTATAAAAAGAAGCGCCGTAAGCGATTGTTTCATCACGGGGATCACCTGTGCCCTGGTGAAAATGCATGCGCACGGTGTCGGGGTTACCATCGGCATCAAAATCTTCAGCGCTAACCTTCAAGTATTTATCGTAGGACGCATCAAGGCTGTGCCACTTAAATAACAGGAACATTTGAGCCAATTGAGTTGCCAGCTCATCGTCCTTTTTGTCTTTAACACCATCGCCATTCATATCATCGGCAATGACCCAGTCCAGTTTTCCGTCATCGTTGATGTCGAATGCAGCTGCCTGTTTGATCAGAACAGGCGGGGTGCTGCTGCCGTCATAAAAATCAAGTAGAACTGTGTCGGGCTTATCGTCGTCCTGTATATCTTGAGCATGAATCTTCAAGTAACGCATAAGCGGATTCTCAGCATAAAAAGGAACTTCACGCTAGACCAGAATGCATTACTCGACGAGTCAGCAAATAAGACGCGCCCAGTAATCCCTTTCACTATTAATAAAGGAATTTTCGCAAATAACGCAGATGCTGCTCAGAAGCCGCTTCATGTACCCGTGGCGACATGCGGATCTTCTCTCCCGGCAAACACTGCGCCAGCCGCGCTAACGCCAGCGGCGTCAAAGCCCCCAGCCTCGGGTAACCGCCAATGGTCTGGCGATCATTGAGTAACACAATCGGTTGGCCATCCGGCGGCACCTGAATCGCCCCTAACGGGATGCCTTCCGAAATCATCGGTGCGCCCTGATACACCAACGCAGGGCCTAGCAAACGAATGCCCATACGGTCTGCCCGACTGTCCAGCGTCCACGAGCTATTGAACGCATCAAAGGTACTTTGGCCACTGAAAGCACCGATTTGCGCACCCATGACCAGGTCAAGCAATGGATTGGCACTGAACACAGGCTGCAGTTGCACTTGCAACTCACGCAAAGGCGGAGCAACTCCGTCATAGCTCAACTCATCACCTGCCAGCAGCGCTCGACCAAACCCATCCGGCCCACCCAACTGTTCACGCACCACCGTAGCGCAGCTGCCCAAGACTTGCGGCGCCGCAAACCCGGCTGGCGCGGCCAAGTAAGCCCTCGCCCCGGTCAATGGCTGGGTAAAGGTCAGGGTTTGGCCTTTGTTCAACGAAAAACTGCGCCAAGGTTTCAGCGGTTTCCCGTCTATCGCCGCCGCCAAATCGGCGCCCGCCAGTGCCAGTGTGCAATCGTCCTGGGCCACTATGGTCAAGCCGCCCAGGGTGATTTCAATCACCGCAGCACCGGGTTTGTTACCCAGCAGACCATTGGCCCTGGCCATCGATAACCAGTCTGCCGCGCCGCCCTGCGTCACACCCAGATGCCGGACACCAAAGCGCCCTGCGTCCTGCAATTGGCACAACGGGTTGCTGGCCTGAATCAGTAAACGGCTCATGCCAAGGCCTCCTGAGGGGTATCGTCGCCACCCAAGCGAATGAATTCTGCATGAGAAACAGCCGCGAATTGCACGGTATCGCCGGGTTGCAGGAGGCTGTAGCCCTCACGGTCTCGATCAAACAAGGCGCTCGGCGTGCGGCCGATGAGGTTCCAGCCTCCCGGCGACTGCGCCGGGTAAGCCGCTGTCTGGCGCTCGGCAATGCCGACGCTGCCCTGGGCCACCCGTTTACGCGGGGTATTCAGACGGGGCGCAGCCAGTGCTTCTTCGACCAACCCCATAAAGGCAAAACCGGGGGCAAAGCCCAACGCGAACACTTGATATTCGTGCTCGCTATGAAGGCGAATGACCTCACTGACCGACCCGCCAATGCGTTGGGCCAACAAAGTGAGTTCAGGGCCGACGCTCAGGTCATACCACACCGGCAGCACATGGCGCTGGCCACTGTTTTGAGTGTGCGGGTGCAGGTCCGTCAGCGCTTGGGCAATCCGCTCGCGCGCTTGCGCCGGGGTCAGCGCCAGCCCGTCGTAGTGCACCATCAAGGTGGTGTAGGACGGCACAAGATCCGTCAGGTGTTCAGCAAAGCAAACGCGCAATCGTTCGCTGGCAGCGAGCATCCAAGGCATGTTGGTTTCGGCAATATCATCGAACAAACGCACCATCAGGCAGTCGATGGCCACCACTTCGATACGCACCTTCATGCTTGAGCCTGCTGGTTCAAGGCTTCACGGATACGCTGTACAGCGTTGACTGAACTGGCGTTGTCGCCATGCACACATAAAGTATTGGCCTGTAAATGCAGGGCGCTGCCGTCGTTGCTTTGCAACGGTTGCCCCGCTGCCAGGGTCAGCGCTTGTTGCACGATAACGTCCGGATCGTGATGCACCGCACCCGGCAGTTGGCGTGAGACAAGCCGGCCAGCACTGTCATACGCACGGTCGGCAAAGGCTTCGAACCACAAGGTCACGCCGAACTCATCGCCAATGGCCTGAGCTGCACTGTTGTCCCGTGTGGCCATGAGCATCAGCGGCAAGTTGCCGTCATAGGCAGCCACGGCTTGCACCACCGCTCTCAATTGCGCTGGATTGGCCATCATGTCGTTGTACATCGCCCCGTGGGGTTTGACGTAGCTGACGCGGGTGCCCTGAGCACGGCAGATGCCATCCAACGCTCCGATCTGATAGTGCAGCAGGTCTTGCAGCTCTTGCGCTGAATAGGCCATTGAACGTCGACCAAACCCGGCCAGATCCTGATACGCCGGATGGGCCCCCACCTTGACGTTGTGCGCCAGCGCCAGTTCCACGGTGTTGCGCATGATGCTCGGGTCACCGGCATGAAAGCCGCAAGCAATGTTGGCGCAATCAATAAAGGGCATCACCTCGGCATCCAGGCCCATGGTCCAGCTACCGAAACTCTCACCAATATCGCAATTCAATAACAGGCGGCTCACGGTCATGCTCCTGTGGTTTTTTTGTAGTGTAGGTGGCAGGCATTTTTCGACAGGCACAGGCCCTTCGTCCAACTAATAAAAGCCGGACTCGGACATAAGAAAAAGTTGATTGCTTAAATGTTAAGCCGCCAAGGCAGCGACTTAGCTATAGCGTTCACGCCGGGCAATACGTTCTCGCTGACGTTTGCCGCCCAGCACCACCCAGTCCACCAGCCGCACAAAGCCTTCAATAATGAAGGAGAACAGCAGCGCACCCGCCATTGCCCAGCCGATAGCCACCGGCGAAAGCAGTACCTGATAGGTATAGGTGTTGTAGGTTTCTTCGCGAATAGCCGGGTCGGCGGCATAGGCCACTTGCAGAGCGCGCCTGTACCACGGGCCTTGCATGGCCTGGAACTGCTCATCAAGCAGGCGCTGGCGATCCAGCAAGGTGCTCAGGCTGTTGGCATCGCTGCGAAAGACCGGGTCGTCGCTGGCCTGGTAATGCGCGACCAGCGCTTGCAGGTCGCCCTTGAAGAACTGATTGGCCGTGTTCTGGAAACCCGCCAGCCCGGTCCGGGCTTCAATGAGGTGAGCCTCGACGCGATTGGCGTAGTCATTGATGAACCCCGGCACTTGCACGCCGATCAACAAGCCCAATGTAAACAACACCAAACGCAGGTAGCTCAACCACATATTGGCCCATCCTTATTCGGTTGTGCCCTGACTGACGCATTCGCCACGCCGCCACAGGCTCCATTGGCCAGGCTCGTAGCGAGTCCAGGTTTCGTTTTCGGTCAAGGGTTCGGTGGCAATGACCGTGACGACATCGTCCGGCGTGGTTTCAGACTGAAAATCGACGATAACGTCGACATCCTTCAAGCGCGCCGGGCCAAACGGCGCTCGACGGGTGATATGCGCCAACTTGGTCGAGCAATAGCAAAATAGCCAGTCGCCATCACTGAGCAGGCAATTGAACACACCTTTGCTGCGAAACTCGGCGCAGGCGGCCACCAGCACCGGCAGAATACGCTCCACCTCGACCGGCTCCGGGAAGGCTTCGCGTACCCGGTTGAGCAAGTCACAAAACGCCGCTTCGCTGTCGGTGTCACCAATGGGGCGATAAAAACTCGCGCCCGGTGCAAAATCGGCCAGTTGACCGTTGTGGGCAAAACACCAGTTACGGCCCCACAGCTCCCTGACAAACGGGTGAGTATTGGACAGGCATACTTTTCCGACATTGGCCTGGCGGATGTGGCCGATCACCACTTCACTTTTTATCGGGTAACGCTGTACCAGCAACGCCACTTCGGAATCGCAGCTGGCCCCAGGGTCCTGAAACAAGCGCAGGCCACGGCCCTCGTAGAAGGCAATGCCCCAGCCATCACGGTGCGGGCCGGTTCGTCCGCCACGCTGCATCAGCCCGGTAAAACTGAACACAATGTCGGTCGGGACATTGGCGCTCATGCCCAATAATTCACACACGCTCGTACTCTCGCATTCAAGCCCAACGTAAAAGGGTTACAACCGCGGCTCTACACGTGACGGGGCTGCCGCACGGGGCGGCACGCGACGACCATAACCGTCATCGCCTGCCGAGCCGAAAGGCTGGTCATCTTCAGGATCAGCTGCCTGTGCTTTTTCAGCGGCAGCGATTTTTGCCTGACGCGCCTTACTGGCACGCTCGATGGGCCAGCGGATCAGCACAAACACCGCATACAACACAAACGCGAACAGTGTGTACATCAGCAGGTCTGATACGGCACGCCAGGCGTTGTTGCCCACTTTGAAGGCCAGGTCCAACGCGGTAATCGCCACGGCAGGAGCAAATTTTTCTTTGACCGGGTCGATGATGGTCGGGCTAAACAGCAGCACCGCCATCAAGACACGCAACGGCTCACGCAACCAGCGCCACATGAATCGGGTCAGGCGGCACCACACGAGCAGGCAGCCTAAAGCGGCAAAGGCGTAAAGGCCCCAGGCGATCAGATAGTCGTTCTCGGTCATGGTATCCATGGTCGGCAGGCAATGAAGCGCTATGATAACGGCTTTTAGACAGTGCGGCTGCCCCGCCTTCAACCTCCCTTCTTTTCATTCAAATCTTCGAGAACGCTCAATGACCGAATCAGCCTACGCAAACAGCGCACCTATCGCACACCGGATTGAGGGTTCTGACCCCTACTCATGGTTACAAAATCGCGATAGCGAAGAGGTCCTGGACTACTTGAAAGCGGAAAACAGCTATCAGGAAGCACAGCTGGCCGATCAGGCTGAATTGCGTGAGACGCTGTTTCAGGAGATTAAGGGCCGTATTCGCGAGACTGATTTGTCCCTGCCCTCCCCTTGGGGACCGTACCTGTATTACACGCGCACGGTCGCGGGTGATGAGTACGCCCGCCATTTCCGCTGCCCGCGTCCGGCTGATGACAGCCAGCAAGTCGATGAAAGCGTCGAGCAATTGCTGCTCGACCCGAACGCCTTGGCCGAGGGTGGTTTTATTTCGTTAGGTGCCTTCAGTATCAGCCCTGACCACCAGCGCCTGGCTTACAGCCTGGACACCAGTGGCGAAGAGACTTATCGCCTGTTCGTCAAAGAGCTGAGCAATGGCACGGTGACCGAACTGCCGTTTGAAGACTGCGATGGCAGCATGACGTGGGCCAATGACAGCCAGACGCTGTTTTTTGCCGAGCTGGACGACACGCACCGTCCGCATAAGCTCTATCGCCACACGCTGGGTGAAGATTTGGCCCACGAGGCGTTTCATGAGCCGGACGGACGCTTTTTCCTGCACTGCTACCGTTCCAGTTCCGAGCGCCAGCTGATTCTGTTGCTCAACAGCAAGACCACCAGCGAGAGCTGGGTACTGGATGCCGATCACCCGCAACAGTCGTTCAACTGTCTGGCACCTCGGGTTGAGGGGCACGACTACAGCGTTGACCACGGTCTGTACGAAGGGCAATGGGCCTGGTTTATCCGCACCAATCAAGACGGCATCAACTTTGCCTTGTATTACGCGCTGGGCGATGTCCCTGCCCGCAATGACTGGCAGTTGCTGATCGCGCATAACGATCACGTCATGCTGGAAGGGATGAGCCTGAACGCCCACGCCCTGTGCCTGAGCTTGCGCGAAGGTGGCCTGCCGATCATTGAGATTCGCCCTGAAGGCCTGGCGTCCTATCGCGTGCAACTGCCCGATGCGGCCTACAGCCTATATGTACAAGACAGCCTGGAATTTGACAGCCCGCACATTCGTCTTCGCTATGAGTCATTGAACCGTCCGGCTCAAGTTCGCCAACTGACGCTGGCGACCGGCGAACAAAGCGTGCTCAAGGAAACCCCGGTATTGGGAACGTTTAATGCCGACGACTACGTCAGTCAGCGCTTGTGGGCCACCGCGCCAGATGGCACCCGCGTGCCCATCAGTCTGGTGGTCAAACGCTCAGCACTGGGCAAGCCTGTACCGCTTTACCTGTATGGCTACGGCGCCTACGGCGAAAGCCTTGACCCGTGGTTTTCCCATGCCCGCCTGAGCTTGCTTGATCGCGGCGTTGCCTTTGCCATTGCCCATGTACGCGGTGGCGGCGAGTTGGGCGAAGCCTGGTACCGCGCAGGCAAACAGGAAAACAAGCACAACACCTTCAGTGACTTCATCGCCTGTGCCGAGCACCTGATCGACACCGGCCTGACGCGCTCCGACCAGTTAGTGATCAGCGGTGGCAGCGCAGGTGGCTTGTTGATTGGTGCGGTACTCAATCAGCGCCCTGAACTGTTTAAAGCGGCGATTGCTGAAGTGCCCTTTGTGGATGTGCTCAACACCATGCTTGATCCCGACCTGCCGCTGACCGTGACCGAGTACGACGAATGGGGCAACCCGCAAGAACCTGAGGTGTACGCGCGCATCAAGGCGTACGCGCCCTATGAGAACGTCGCCGCTCAGGACTACCCGGCGATGCTGGTGATTGCCGGCTATAACGACAGCCGCGTGCAGTACTGGGAAGCCGCCAAATGGGTGGCTAAACTGCGCGCCACCAAAACCGACGATCACCTGCTGTTGCTCAAGACCGAGCTGGACGCTGGTCATGGCGGCATGAGCGGGCGCTATCAGGGCCTGCGTGACGTGGCACTGGAATATGCGTTTGTGTTTAAAGTGCTGAACATCTGATGCGCAAGACCTATCGCTTGCCAAGCCACGAAACAAGCATTTCGTAGCAGCTGTCGAGTAATGCGAGGCTGCGTTCGACGATGCAATCGTCGCAAGCTAATGCCTGGGGGGTATCTGAAACCCCGCACCAGCGATAAGCCTTAAGCCTTAAGCCTGGGATTGAAAGGGTTCACGACGGCTGCGCCGCCGAACGCAGCCTCGCGGAGCTCGTCAGCGGCTACAGGTAAAGCGTCTTAATCAGTCTTGAGGCTGGCTTTGGGCTCTTTGACGTCAAGCCCCGGCAGCGGCTGATCTTTGGGCGGCTGCGGCAGGTTGATCGGGGGCAATGGCAGCAGGCTGCCATTGGCAGGCGGCCTGGATACCGCACGGGGGGTGATTTGCGGGTACGGCGTGGGCGTGGCGGTGCCCGGTGAACCCGGCACAGGGGTTACCGGCACCACAGGCACCGTCGTCAGCTCAGCGGCATGCACCGCACTTATCAGGAGCGCGCTGTACCCAATGACCGTTAGAATAGTGCGTTTCATCAATGACTCCGTTGCCAGACCGGCTTGTCAGCCCTCAGGCTACTCGTAACCCGATGTTTTTGTCCCCTTCTATGAGATACCCATGAAACGTTTTGTTTTGCTCGACACCACCCCTATCCCGGAAAATGGCGGTGCCTTGTGCCTGTTCGAGTATGGCGAAGACTTCGTGATCAAAATTCAGGGCGGTGACGGCGGCCAGCTGATGAACACCCGCATGCATGGCTCCGAAGACGCACTGGCCGAGATTCCTTGCCGTAAAGTCGCCGGCCGTGCGCAATCGCGGGTGCTGATTGGCGGCCTGGGCATGGGTTTCACGCTGGCTTCTGCGCTGAAACATTTGGGCAAAACCGCAGAAGTGGTGGTCGCCGAATTGGTGCCGGGTGTTGTCGAGTGGAACCGTGGCCCGCTGGGCGAGAAGTCGGGTAACCCGTTGCAAGACCCGCGCACGGTGATTCGCATGGAAGACGTGGCCAAGGTGTTGCAGGCCGAACCCAATGGCTTTGATGCAATCATGCTCGATGTCGACAATGGCCCCGAGGGACTGACCCAGAAGGCCAATAGCTGGCTGTACTCCGCAGGAGGCTTGAGCGCTTGCGCCAAAGCCTTGCGACCTAAAGGCGTGCTGGCCGTGTGGTCGGCCAGTGCCGATAAACAGTTTTCTGACAAACTGCGCAAAGCCGGCTTCAAGGCCGAAGAAGTGCAAGTGTTTGCCCACGGCAACAAGGGCACGCGTCACACCATCTGGATTGCTGAAAAAATCAAAGGCTGATCAACAGCTAAACTTCACGACCTGACCGTCATTTGTCTTAAAGGTGAACCCATGAGTTCGGCTAACCCACCGTCCCATACCGCCAAACTGGATCGCATCCTGGCGGATGCCCAGCGTGACCGCGAGATGGGCTATCGCGACAAAGCCCTGAAAATGTACCCCCACGTGTGCGGCCGTTGCGCCCGTGAGTTTGCGGGCAAACGCCTGAGTGAGCTGACCGTTCACCACCGCGATCACAACCATGACAACAACCCGCAGGACGGCTCCAACTGGGAGCTGCTGTGCCTGTACTGCCATGACAATGAGCACTCTCGCTACACCGACCAACAGTACTTTTCAGACAGTTCCACCAGCAGCCCTACCATCGCCAAGGCCACGCACAACCCGTTTGCCGCATTGGCGGGGCTGATGAAAAAAGACGACTAACCCCCCGCCACAGTCCCTGTGGCGAGCTTTAATCGGCCTTTTTGCGAATCCAGTACAAATAGGTGCCTGCTTCCTCTTGTTGCCCGACCAGTTCGTGATCTAGAAACACACAAAACTTGGGGATGTCGCGACGGGTTGATGGATCGGTCGCGATCACTTTCAACACGCCACCGGGCACCAGATCACGGATGTGCTGGTGCAACATCATCACCGGCTCGGGGCAATTCAGGCCGGTGGCATCAAGGGTGCCGTCAACCGGCAAATCGGCAAAACTCATCAGTAACTCCTGAATCAACGAGATTTAGGTTTTTTCACGTCCAGTCGACGCAAATGACAGGTGACTTCTTCACGGTCGTGGTACAGCTGCTTGCAGCCAATTTCGACCTGAATGCCGCGTGCCTTGAAGCCATCGGCGATTCGATCCAGCAACCGACGCACTTCGGCATAGCGCTGTTTCATCGGCAGCTTGAGGTTGACCACCGCTTCTCGGCAATGCCCCTCGCCTATCCACTCTTCGAGCATGGCCGCGTTACGGGCCGGCTTTTCAACAATGTCGCAGACCATCCAGTCCACTGGCTGCTTGGGTTTGAAGGTAAACCCGTCCGCCATCAAGTGCTGCACCAGCCCCGTGTCCATCAGGCTTTCGGCCATCGGGCCGTTGTCGATGGCCGTGACGATCATGCCGCGATTGACCAACTGCCACGTCCAGCCACCCGGTGCGGCGCCCAGGTCGACGCCGGTCATGTCGCTGTGCAGTCGCTCATCCCATTGATCGCGGGGGATAAAGTGGTGCCAGGCCTCTTCCAGTTTCAGGGTTGAGCGGCTCGGCGCTTCACGCGGGAACTTCAGGCGCGGGATGCCCATCGGCCACATGGCCGAATTGTTTGACTCTGCCATCCCCAAAAACACTTCACGGCCACTTTTGAACGTCAGCAACAGGCGCGGTTTATGTGCGTCGTCTTCCACCAACTTGCCGGCGTTGATAAGCGCCTTGCGCAGGTGCGCATCGAACTTCTTGCAGAAGTTAGAAAGCTCTTTGCCATCGTTGGTGTCGACCATTTCCAGCCACAGACTGCCACATACCGGAAAGTCAGCCATGTGTTCAAGAATCACGCTAATGCGGTCAGTATCCGGCAGTTCTATAAAACCACCCCGCGCCCATTGACGCGGGAAGATCAGCTCGGCAAAACGCAGGCCGCGCATCAAGCGCTCGGCGCCGCCCTCTTCAGTACACACAAACTCGGCACAGGCAGTGCTTGGCTTGGCCTTGGCATAACCGGCCACATTGAGACGGGCGGCGTGTTCGGCGATCTCCGAACAGACTTCACCTTCAAAACCGGGCCGGCAGTGCATAAAAACGGTGTTCATTGAATTACTCCTAGCAGCTGGCAGGAATTGGCCGGCTGCGCATCCTTGATTTGGCGCAAGGACTGTCACGAAAAGGCCGGCATGATAGCCGACTTCGGAACCTTGATCCCGTATAGACAGTCCAGTTATTAGCCAGAGCACCTTTTCAGGGCTAGGTTAGAAGCTCTACCCGTGTACTACAGGAGTCATTTCATGTCCTCCCTTGATAGCCTGAACACCCTTTGCACCTTAAAAGTCGACGACAAGACTTATCACTATTTCAGCCTGCCGCATGCCGCCAAGACTCTGGGCGATTTGAGCAAGCTGCCGATGTCACTCAAAGTATTGCTGGAAAACCTGCTGCGCTGGGAGGACGGCAAGACCGTTACCGAACCTGACCTCAAGGCGTTGGCCGCCTGGCTCAAAGAGCGGCGCAGTGATCGGGAAATTCAGTACCGCCCGGCACGCGTGTTGATGCAGGATTTTACCGGCGTACCCGCGGTCGTAGACCTGGCGGCCATGCGCGCAGCGATGGCCAAGGCCGGCGGCGACCCGCAACGCATCAACCCGCTGTCTCCGGTCGATCTGGTGATCGACCATTCGGTCATGGTCGACACCTTCGCCAGCTCCCACGCCTTTGAGCAAAACGTTGACATTGAAATGCAACGTAACGGCGAACGGTACGCGTTTTTACGCTGGGGTCAGGATGCGTTCGACAACTTCAGTGTCGTACCACCCGGCACCGGTATTTGCCACCAGGTGAATCTGGAGTACCTGGGCCGCACCGTCTGGACCAAAGAAGAAGACGATCGCACCTACGCGTTCCCCGACACACTGGTCGGCACCGACTCCCATACCACCATGATCAATGGCCTCGGTGTACTGGGCTGGGGCGTCGGCGGAATCGAAGCCGAGGCGGCCATGCTCGGTCAACCGGTGTCGATGCTGATCCCGGAAGTCATCGGCTTCAAGCTTAGTGGCAAGCTCAAGGAAGGCATTACGGCCACCGATCTGGTGCTCACCGTCACCCAGATGCTGCGCAGCAAGGGCGTTGTCGGCAAGTTTGTCGAGTTTTACGGCGACGGTCTGGCTGAGCTGCCGCTGGCTGACCGCGCGACGCTGGCCAATATGGCCCCCGAATACGGCGCCACCTGTGGTTTCTTCCCGGTGGATGACATCACGCTGGATTACCTGCGGCTGTCCGGACGTCCGCAAGCCACTGTCAAACTGGTCGAAGCGTATTGCAAGGCTCAGGGCCTGTGGCGCGAACCGGGTCAGGAACCCGTCTTTACGGACACACTGGCGCTCGACATGGGCACCGTTGAAGCCAGCCTCGCAGGCCCCAAACGTCCGCAAGACCGCGTGGCTTTGCCCGACGTCGCGAAAGCTTTTGATGACTTCGTGGGCCTGCAATTCAAACCCGTCAGTAAAGAAGAAGGCCGGCTTGAAAGCGAGGGCGGTGGTGGCGTCGCCGTGGGCAATGCCGACCTGATCGGCGAAGCGGAGTACAGCTACAACGGTCAGACTTACCGCCTGAAAAACGGCGCCGTGGTCATCGCCGCCATCACCTCATGCACCAACACCTCCAACCCCAGCGTGATGATGGCTGCCGGGTTGGTGGCGAAAAAAGCGGTCGAAAAAGGCCTCAAAAGTCAGCCTTGGGTGAAAACCTCGCTGGCGCCGGGCTCCAAAGTGGTGACCGACTATTACAAAGCCGCAGGCCTCACTCAGTACCTTGACCAACTGGGCTTTGCCTTGGTCGGCTACGGCTGCACCACCTGCATCGGTAACTCCGGGCCGTTGCCTGAACCGATTGAAAAAGCCATCACCCAGTCCGATCTGACCGTGGCATCAGTGCTGTCTGGCAACCGCAACTTTGAAGGGCGTGTTCACCCCTTGGTGAAAACCAACTGGCTGGCTTCGCCGCCGCTTGTGGTCGCCTACGCCCTCGCGGGGACCGTGCGCATTGACATCAGCCGGGAACCGCTGGGTGTGGGTTCAGACGGTAAGCCGGTGTACCTGCGGGATATCTGGCCCAGCCAAAAAGAAATCGCCGACGCCGTTTCACAAGTGACCACAGACATGTTCCATAAGGAATACGCCGAGGTGTTTGCCGGTGACGAACAGTGGCAAGCCATTGAAGTGCCAAAAGCTGCGACCTATGTGTGGCAAGCGGACTCTACGTACATCCAGCACCCGCCGTTCTTTGATGACATCGGCGGGCCATTGCCGGTGATTAGCGACGTCAAAGGTGCCCGGGTGCTGGCGCTGCTGGGCGACTCGGTGACCACCGACCACATCTCCCCTGCGGGCAATATCAAGGCGGACAGCCCGGCGGGTCGCTATCTGCGCGAAAAAGGCGTGGAACCCCGTGACTTCAACTCCTACGGCTCACGGCGCGGTAATCACGAAGTGATGATGCGCGGCACCTTTGCCAATATCCGTATTCGTAACGAAATGCTCGGCAGTGAAGAAGGCGGCAACACGATTTACATCCCCACCGGCGAAAAAATGTCGATTTACGATGCGGCCATGCGCTATCAGGCCTCAGGTACGCCTCTGGTGGTGATTGCCGGTCAGGAATACGGCACGGGTTCCAGCCGCGACTGGGCCGCCAAAGGCACCAACCTGTTGGGGGTAAAAGCGGTCATTGCCGAAAGCTTTGAACGTATACACCGCTCCAATCTAGTGGGCATGGGTGTACTTCCCTTGCAGTTCAAGCTCGATCAGAACCGCAAGAGCCTGAACCTCACAGGCAAGGAGACACTGGATATTCTGGGATTGAGCAACACCTCATTGCAGCCGCGCATGAACCTGACGCTGGTCATCACCCGGGAGAACGGTCAACAGGAAAAGGTCGAGGTGCTCTGTCGGATCGACACCCTCAACGAGATTGAATACTTCAAGGCAGGCGGGATCTTGCATTACGTGTTGCGCCAGTTGATTGCTTCTTAAGAGGCGTCGTCCTACAAACCCTGGCTGTGATTTCTTTGCCAGTTGATCGTTATACTTGCCAGCCCCGAACCTGTTTCGGGGCTTTTTTATGCCGTCAACAAGGAATGACATGCCTGTTTTGCCCTGGCCCTATCTGGCCCTTCTAACCCTCGGCTACTGCCTGGCACTGAGCTATGGCCACCTGGGCGTTCAAACCATTGCCCCACTGCTGGCACTCCTCCTTACCGGCATCGCGGCCTATCCGTCACGACCTCAATGGCTGCGTTACACCGCTCACGCCGTGTTTATCTTGCTGGCTCTGGCCTTGGCCCTGCACGGGTTGCCCGGTTTTCAAAACGGTCGCGCCATCGCTCCCGAACGCATCACCGCCGATGCCGTGCCGTTTTCGATGTACCTCAATCTCGACAAGCCCTTGATAGGTTTTTGGCTGCTGCTGGTGTGCCCTTGGATCGCCCCGCGCTTTGCCTGGCGGGTGTCGTTGAGGGCCACGCTGATGGCGCTGGCGCTTGTAGCCCTTGCCGCGCTCGGCGGTGCAAAGATCTTGGGCATGATTACCTGGGCACCGAAATGGCCAGCATCCGCCTGGATATGGATGCTTAATAACCTGTTGCTGGTCACCGTAGTCGAAGAAGCACTGTTTCGAGGCTATATACAGGGCGGCCTAAGCCGCTGGTTCAAGGGCTTGCCTTATGGTCGGACGTTAGCACTGGTGATAGCCTCAGTGCTGTTCGGTCTTGCCCACATGGCCGCAGGCTGGCAGTGGGTGTTACTGGCGGGTATTGCCGGGCTGGGTTATGGCCTGGCCTATCGATTCGGCGGGCTAGGTGCAGCGATTGCCACGCACTTTGGCCTGAACCTGCTGCACTTCGTGTTTTTCACCTACCCCATGCTGGCTTAGGTCTCCTGCGGCTCTTGCCGCCGACGAGGAACGAGGGCTGCGATCGGTTTGGTGCGCCACTGCGATGAAGCGCCTTAAACCATCCACCTCGATGTTTTTGGGTGTATATCCATTACTGCCGTAACAGCCACTCAGGGTTGCGGCCTTACGCCGCGTCACTTTGAGCAGCGCAAAGTAACCAAACGCTCTTGCCCCTACCACTCGATGCCTCGTTTTGGCTCGGCATGCCCTCACACAGGCAGCGTGGCTTAATGGGGCGCTTCAGATCAAAAGCCAAAGCCAGATCAAAAGCTCGCTGCCTGCGCCTGCTCTCAATCAACTTATCCGTCGTTCATTAAAGATGGGTAGACGCCAGGATTTAAATTAAACAAATCCTCAGGTCCGCCGACACCCTGTCAAAGCCTTGCGGATTGAAACGACATGCGTAACAACCAGCCCATCACCCAGCGCGAACGGACCTTCCCCGCGCAACAACGGTTGATTTCCACAACGGATGCCAGAGGGGTTATCACTTACTGCAACGACGCCTTCATGGAGATCAGCGGGTTTTCTCGTGACGAGCTGATCGGTGCGCCGCACAATCAGGTGCGCCATCCGGATGTGCCTTCTGCGGTGTTCGAACACATGTGGAGCACCCTGAAAAAGGGGCAGCCGTGGATGGGTATCGTCAAGAACCGCTGCCGCAATGGCGACCATTACTGGGTCAATGCGTATGTGACCCCGGTGTTCGAAAACGAGCGTGTGGTGGGCTATGAATCGGTGCGGATCAAACCTACCGCCGAACAAATTTTGCGCGCCGAAGGGCTTTACTCGCGGTTGAACCGCGGCAAACCGGCCGTGCCGCGCCGTGACCAGTGGTTACCGGTACTGCAGGACTGGCTGCCGTTTATTCTGGTTAGCCAACTGAGTTTCATGATTGGCGCTCTGCTTAATTCCAGCTGGGGCTTTGCCTTGGCCGCCCTGCTCTCGATTCCGCTGGGGTTGCTGGGCCTGAGCTGGCAACAACGTGGCATCAAGCGTTTGCTGCGACTGGCCGAGCAAACGACCTCCGACCCGCTGATTGCTCAGATGTACACCGACAGTCGCGGCCCGCAAGCGCGCCTGGAAATGTCCATCCTAAGCCAGGAAGCACGTCTTAAAACCTGCCTCACCCGTCTGCAAGACACCGCCGAGCACTTGAGTGAGCAAGCCAGGCTATCGGATTCTCTGGCGCATAAAAGCTCACTGGGGCTGGAGCGCCAGCGTGTTGAAACCGAGCAAGTGGCCACGGCCGTCAACCAGATGGCGGCGACCACCCAGGAAGTGGCCAGCCATGTGCAGCGCACGGCTGACGCGACCCAAGAGGCCAACCGCCTGACCCGCCGGGGTCGTGACATTGCCGGTGAAACCCGCGAAGCCATTGAACGCCTGTCTGTCGTAGTGGGTGAAACCGGGGCTACGGTGACGCAACTGGCCAAGGACAGTGACGAAATAGGCGGCGTAGTTGACGTGATCAAAGGCATTGCTGACCAGACCAACCTGCTGGCCTTGAACGCGGCCATCGAGGCGGCCCGGGCTGGCGAAATGGGTCGCGGTTTTGCCGTGGTCGCCGATGAAGTCCGCCAACTGGCGCAACGCACCAGCACCTCGACCGGACAGATTCACAGCCTGATTGCCAAGCTGCAACAAACCGCCTCAACCGCCGTGCAGACCATGGACGCCGGCCATCGTCAGGCACAGGAAGGCGTGGCGCGGGTGATGGAAGCGGATCAAGCGCTGGTGGGCATCAGTGAGGCGGTGGCCAATATCACCGACATGACCACCCAAATTGCCGCGGCCACCGAGGAGCAAAGTGCCGTGGCTGAAGAAATCAGCCGCAACATCAGTACCATTGCCGAGCTGGCCGACCAAACCTCTGAGCAGGCTCAGCATTCCGCGAAACTGAGCGAAGAGCTGACCCAGACCGTGAACACCCAGTATTCGCTGGTGGAGCGGTTTAACCGCTAAGGCGTGCGGCGGCAGTAGCCGCTTTGGCCTGCTCAACCCACAGGCGTTTTCGCGCCTCAAGTTCCTCGGCTTCCAGCAAACGGCGTCTGTCTTCGGGGGTCAAGCTGGCCTGATACGCCGCCTCTTCCTCGGCTTTTCGCACGGCCGCCGCGGCCAGCGCGGCGGTTAACACGGTTTGCAGGGCCGGGGTGGTCGCGGTGGTTTCATCGAGCGCGGGTGGCAATGGCAATGTATCGAGCAGCTTCACGATGCGGCCGGTGTCCTGGGTAAACGCG